>DRKE01000298.1 GCA_011051925.1 Deltaproteobacteria bacterium | reverse complement strand
TTGCAGGTCGTTCGAAGCGACGAATCCCGGCCCGGAGATCTCGAGTCCGCTGGTGCCGGCCACGACGACGACCCGTCTTGCCGGGGATCCGAGCTCGATCGGGAAGCGCAGCGTCCGCGTGTCCTCGGGAATCCGTCGGGTGTACTGGTACTCGACGCGCTGCTCCCCGGGATAGAGAGGGCCCTGGAAGCGGACGCGGCCGTCCTTCAGGACGAGCCCATCGCTGATCGAGCGGCCGGCGGCCGAGAAGTCCCGGACGTCCGGCCCGAGCGGCCGGACCACGATCGAGCGGTCCGGATCGTCGGTCGGCAGTCGGATGACCCGGCCGCTCGCGTTCGAGAGTCGGAGGACCTCCTGGAAGACGAGCCGGTCGCCCATCCAGTCGACCCGGACGCGGAGTTCCTCGACCTCGACGCCGTCGACGCGCTCCGTCGGTTCCGAGACCTCGATCTCGACCCGGGCCTCGCTCTGGCCCGCCGCGAAGGTCGTGCGTTCGCCGAAGGGGATCTCGTGGAAGCGCGCACCGATCAGATAGACGATGCCCGGGTCGGTCGAGATCCCCCGGAAGGTGTAGCGGCCCTCGGCGTCGGTCTTTCCACCGACGAATCCCGGCGTGCCGTCGGGCGAAAGCGCGTAGAGGGCCAGATCGATCCCGGCGGCCTGGCTGGGATCGGCGGGATGCAGGATCTGCACGGTCAGCTCGCCGTTTCCCGGCGGCGGGGGCGGCGCGTTCGTGCCCGTTCCGGGATGTTGCGCGTGGGCGGGGTGGGCGGCGGCCGCGGCGAACACGAAGAGCGCGAACAGGGCGAGTCGCGTGGCGAGAACAGGAAGGCGTGCGAGGAAGCGGGCCCGCCCGGAGGCGCGGGATGGAACGGGATTCATGCGCCGGCCTCGCCGGTCCGGGGCGCGGCGGGCGCGGTCTGGGCGAGGAGCTTCTCGGGGTGGGGCCAGAGGACGATCAGACAGCCGATCACGAAGATCGTTCCCCCCGCCCAGCCGAAATTCACGAGCGGGTTGTGATAGATCTTGAGCGTCGCGGAGCCGTCGGGCTCGAGCGCCGTGAGGATCACGTAGAGGTCTTCGCGCCAGCTCGAATAGATGGACGGGATCGAACTCGGCTGCTGCTCGAGCCAGTACATCCGTTTCTCCGGGGTCATGACGGCGAGGGGCTGGTCGTTCTTGAAGAGCGCCACCCGGGCCCGCGCGCCACCGTAATGCTGGGCGGGAATCGCGTTGGCGGTCAGGTACTCGAGTCGGAAATCGCGGATCGACGCGAAATCACCCGGCCGGATGTTGATGATCTTCTCTTCGTTGAAGGCGGCACCGGAGATCCCGAGCATCAGGATCACGAAGCCGGCGTGCACGATGTAGCCGCCATAGCGCCGCTGGTTGCGACTGAGCAGCGTGAGGAGCGCCGTGCCGACGCTCTCGCCGAGGCGTCGCATCCGGGAGCGGACGGCCTGGGTGTATTCCTGTGCGATCGTCGTGAGGACGAACCCCGCGAGTCCCCAGCAGGCGATCGCCCAGTAGCCCGGGGAGAATCCGAAGAGGGCGATCACGACGAGGGCGACGAGGCTGCCGACGATGGCGGGGATCGTGAACTGGCGCCGCAGGCTCGTGAGGCTCGCCTTGCGCCAGGCGATCAGGGGACCCACACCCGTCAGCACGAGCAGCAGAAGCGCCAGCAATCCGGCGAAGGTATTGAAATAGGGCGGGCCGAGGATCCGGCGGGCGCCCGAGAGCGCTTCCGTGAAGACCGGGAAGAGGGTGCCCACGAAGACGACGAAGAGGATCGCCATGAAGATCCAGTTGTTGATGATGAAGCTCGCCTCGCGGGAGAGGACGCTCTCGAGCTTGTTCGGGCTGCGCAGCTTCGGGAGGCGCCAGAGGAGCGCCACGGTATAGGCGGCCAGGACCAGGATGACGTAGCTCGCGAAGATGCGGCCGAAGCTGTCGGAGTTCGCGAAGGCGTGGACGGACTGGACGATGCCGCTTCGCGTGAGGAAGGTGCCGAAGAGGCAGAGGCCGTAGGTGAGGCCGATCAGCACGATGTTCCAGGTCCGGAGCATGTCGCGCTTTTCCTGGATCATGACCGAGTGGATGTAGGCCGTGCCGGCGATCCAGGGCATGAGCGAGGCGTTCTCGACAGGATCCCAGGCCCAGTAGCCGCCCCAGCCCAGCACTTCATAGGCCCAGCGTCCGCCCAGCATGATGCCCACCGAGAGCACGCTCCAGGCGAAGAGCGTCCAGCGTCGCGTCGTGCGGAACCAGGTCGTGCCGAGCTCGCCGGTGACGAGTGCCGCGAACGCGAACGAGAAGGGCAGGGCGAAGCCCGTGAAGCCCGTGTAGAGCATGACCGGATGGATCAGCATCACGGGATGCTGCAGGAGGGGATTCAAGCCGTTCCCGTCCGAGAGGCGCTGGTCGTGGGGCATGCGTTCGAAGGGAACGGACTCGAAATTCGTGAGCAGCAGGAAGAAGCCGATGTTCACGAGCATCGCGACGCAGACCCAGGGCATCAGCTTGCGGTTCTGATGGCGATTGCCGAGGACGGCCACCGTGCCGTAGGCCGTCAGCATCCAGCCCCAGAGAAGCAGCGAGCCCGCCTGGCCACCCCAGAGCGCACCCAACCGGTAGTGGAGGGGCATCGTCCGCGCCGAATGCGCGGCGACGTAGGTGAGGGAGAAGTCGTTCGTCGCGAGCGCCCAGAAGAGCGCCGCCATCGCGACCGAGGTCGCCGCGAAGACCAGCAGGAGCGAGCGTTCCGCCACCCGCGTCCATTCGGGGCGCTCTTGGAGGCCGGCGTAGAGACCCGCTGCGATCCCGACGAAGCAGACGAGCAGGCCGAGGCGCAGGGCGTAGAGTCCGATGTCGGCCACTAGAGTTCGACCCCGGACTCCGCCATGAGCCCCGCCTTCGCCTTGAACTTGGAGGGGCATTTCGCCATGACATTGGTCGCTTCGAAGACCGGATGGCCGCCCGCCATCACGAGCTGGCCCTCGACGACGACCTCCGCACCGTCCTTGAAGAGGTCGGGCGTTTCGAGGCTGCCATAGACGACCGTGAGCGTCTCGCCGACGGGGCCCCGGGCGTGGGGCGGATCGTTCTGGACCGAGAAGCGGACCTGCCGGCCCTCGAGATCGCGTTCGATCGATTCCGCGGCGACGTAGCCATGGACCCGGGCGGTCCGGCCGACCATTTCGGGCGCGCTCGAACTGAACTCGTCCAGGTTCTGGAAGTACTGGAACGAGATGCCTTCGTTCAGCTGGCCCATCCCGTACCATCCGAGGAGCAGCGCGATGGCAGCGGCTCCGATGGCGATCTGCACACCCTTCGTCATGAGGTTTCCGATCCGTTCGATCCGTCTGGCAGGAATTCGTCGCGCGCACGGACGGGCCGTGCGTCGTGGCACGAGATTAGCGGCCGGGTTAGGCTGTGTCAAAGCGACACCAATCGAAAAAGTCTGTGATTCCAGTCACTTGGACGATTGGCTGCCTTGACGATCCGAAGCGGCCGGGGTAGGCAGCCGCCGATCCGGCCTCCGGGCGGCTCGCGAGGCGCCTCGATCGCAGCGTCGGTCGGGCCGGCCGATGGAACTTCGGTCTTTCGGGGTGGGGTCGGGAGGCAGCATCCAGGTGAAGATCCTCTCAGCGGAACTGATCGCTTCGGCGCCCCGCGTCGACCGGCTGCCGCCGAGCGGACTGCCCGAGATCGCCTTTCTCGGGCGCTCGAACGTCGGCAAGTCGAGTCTGCTGAACGCCCTCGCGCGCCGCCGGAAACTCGCCCGCACGAGTAGCACGCCGGGCAAGACGCGGGAACTCGTCCTCTTCCGGATCCGGACGGATCGCGGAGATGTCGGCTTCGTCGATCTGCCGGGTTATGGCTGGGCGAAGGTGTCGCGTCGGGAGCGCGAGAGCTGGGGGCGGCTCGCCGAGGGCTATCTCGCGAATCGGCCGGAGTTGAAACTGGCGATCGTCCTCCAGGACATCCGGCGCAGCTGGAGCGAGGACGAGCGGCTGCTTCTCGAATGGCTGGCCACGCAGGGCGTCCCCGGTCGGATCGTGCTCACCAAGACCGACAAGTTGAAGCTCGGAAGACGCAAGGAGCGGATCCGTGCCCTTTCGAAGGAGATCGGCGAAGGCTTCGGCCGCCCGATCTCCACTTCGTCCCAGAAGGGCGAGGGCCTCGATCTGGTCTGGCGCACCTGCTTCGACCATGCCTTCCCCCGCGACCCCGAGTCGGAGATCGGGATCGACTGATCCCGACCCGAGCACCCGACGACATCCTGAGCCAGTCCGCTACCGGAAGAGATCCGTTTCCGGATCGCGGAGCAACCTGTCGCGGACCGTCCCGTCCCCTTCGAAGGGGAATCCTTCGACGACGACGACGGGAATGCCCGCGCTCTTCCACATCAGGAGTCCGGCGGCCGCCGCCAGCTGATCCGCAGTCGCGGGCTGCGTCACGAGGAGTTCGCGCCCCGCGCGATCCCGCGATCCCCGGTCGTCGCGGATCGGGGCGAGGCCCGCGGAACCGAGGGCGACGTCGACGAGTCCCTCGCGCCAGGGTCGGCCGAACGTGTCGCTGATGACGACGGGCGTGGCGCCGTCGGGACCCGAGAGCGCATCGTGCAGACGCCGGGCCGATGCGTCGGGATCTTCGGGGAGCAGCACGGCGATCTCCGGCCCCGGCGCGTTCGAGAGGTCGACGCCGGCGTTGGCGCAGACGAAGCCGTGGCGTGTCTCGGTGATCAGGACGCCGTGTCCGCGGCGGACGATGCGCCGGCTTTCGCGCAGGACGACCTCGACCTGGCGGGGATCGCGATCGTGGGCCCGCGCGATCTCGACGGCCTCTTCGCCGGGCGCGACGTCGGCGAGGGCGACCAGCCGGCCCTCGGCCTTCGAGACGATCTTCTGGCAGACGACGATCGGGTTGCCCGCCAGCGAGACCCCCGCCGCCTCGGCCGCGCCGCAAATCAGGGGCGCGAGATCCGTGCCCGGCGCGATCTCCGGAAGACCGCCGAGGGGAACGAGTCGGATCGGGCCGGGCGCGCGTGTCATCCGTCTCGCCTCGAATCGACCCGAGTTGTCGCTGGATCGGTCGCTGGAGAGGTCGACGGAGGCGTCGACGCGGAAACGTCTTCGAGCAACGCCCGGGTCCGCGGACCCCCGCCCCGGGTCTCGAGGAAGGCTTCGAGATCCTCGGGTTGATCGAGGTCGATCGCGAGGGAGGCGAGTTCGATTTCATGGTAGGCGACACCGGCTGCCCGTGCGGCTTCGCGATGTCGCCTCGCGCTCTCACGGCCGAAGCAGCAGGCGATCGCGCCGGCCGGATGCTGGAGCAGCGCCGAGGTGCCGCCATCGCGGGAGGGCGCGAGCCAGACGCCGGGCGATTCCCCGTGGCGCGCGGCTTCGAGCAGGCTTGCGAAGTCTTCGGGGGTCGCGCCGGCGACATCGCCGAGGACGATCAGCAGATCCTCTTCTCCGCCCGCGGCGTCGCCGGCCGAGGCGAGTCGCGTGCGGCCGTCCTCGAGGGCCGCGTTCAGTCCGGGCTCCGCCCGGATGAGGACCTCGGCTCCCGCCGTCCGGGCGCGCTCGGCGACGATCGGGTCGGGGGTCGTGATGGCGATCCGCCCGACACCCGGGGTGCGGCCGAGTGCCTCGATCAGATCGTCGAGCATGGCGAGGGTGAGTGCCTGGCGCCGCGCCCCCGGCAGCCGCGAGAGCAGGCGTGACTTGCTTTCCTCGAGTCGCTTCACGGGAATCAGCGCGATCGTCATCGCAGGCGCGCCGCGAGTTCGAAGGCCTTCCGGGCGACCCGTTCCGAGACGTCCGCGTCCACCATCATCGTGTCGAGGCAATCCGCTACGAGGCCGAGCGCCTCGATCCCGGCCCCCAGCGCGGCGTCGCGTTCGTCGAAGACGAAGCCGTCGATCCAGTCGCGATAGAAGCGCGCCACGCCCGTGGCCGAGACCTCGATGCCCCGGGCGCGCAGGAGGGTATGGGCGGGGCCCTTGATCGGCGCTCCACCCACGATGGGCGAGACCGCCACGATCGGGACCGAAGTGGCTTCCAGGGCTTCACGAACGCCGGGAACCGCGAGGATCGGGCCGATCGAGACGATCGGATTGCTCGGGGAGACCAGGATCGTGCGCGCCGTTTCGAGGGCTTCGACGACGCCCGGGGCGGGGGTGGCCGATTCAGCGGCCGAGAGATCGATCGCCTCGACGTCGGTCGGCGCCCCCTCCCGCACCAGGTATTCCTCGAAGTGGAGTCGTCGGTGGTCGGAGAGCTCGATGAAGGTGGGGCAGGGATCGTTCGACATCGGCAGGATGCGCAGCGCCAGGCCGAGATCGCGCGCGAGTTCGTCGGTGACCTCGTCGAGCCGTGCGCCCTCGGCGAGGCGCAGGGTCCGATGCAGGCAGTTCGCATGGTCGCGGTCGCCCAGCCGGAACCAGGTCTCATGGCCGAGCGCCTCGAGCCGGTCGACGAGTTCGAAGCGGTCGCCGGCGAGACCGAAGCCGCGTCGGGGATCGATCCGTCCGGCCAGGGTGTAGGTCACGATGTCGAGATCGGGCGACACGTGGACCCCGTAGAAGGAGCGGTCGTCGCCCGTATTCACGATCACCGTCAGATCGGCCGGCGCGACCCGCCGGACGACACCGCGCAGGAAGCGGGCGGCACCGACGCCCCCGGCCAGGACGACGACGGGACCGGTTTCGGGGGATTCGGAACCCCGGACGGCGCATGGCCCGGCCGGCTCGCTCATCGCAGTCGCCCTTCGTTTTTTTCCGGTCTTCCCGGATCCGACGTTCGCCGCGCCCGCTTCATTCCGGCACCGCCATCCCGGCCGGTTCCGTCGAACCCTCCGCCGCGCTCCCATCGGGCCCTTCACGTTCCCCTTCCGCTCCGAGACCTTCGAGTCGGGCGAGGCGGCGTTCCTGCCATGTGAGTCGCTCCGCGATGGTCCGCAGCGCGGGGTCTTCGTGGAGCGCCAGGACGCCGCCCTCGTCGGATCCACTCCGGGTGATCAGATCCTCGAGCGTCGCATGATCGCGTTCGATGGCTGCTCGGAGCTCGGCGATCTCCGCCACCCGGAGCGCCGCGTCCGCGGGAATCACGGCCTCGTCCAGGCGTCGGCCAGCGGAACAACCGAACCCCGGGGCGAGAGCGAGAAACAGGGAAACGAGAACGGGGAGGTGGCCGGAACGGGTGCGAGCCGCCGCCCGTTCCCCGTGATCCCGCCCCCCCATCGCCATCGGCTCCGGTGCATCCTCTGCGCGTGGCCCGTCGGGGCCCCGACTGTGCGAGCCGCGGCCGGCATCGTCATCCCATGTCATCCCGGTCGATTCTTCGCGAGGGCCGCGGTCGAGTCAAGCGCCACTCGGGTCGGGCATCGGCCGGGCCCCGCCGAACACGTCTGCTCCGGGCCGCCCGTTCACGCAGACCCGGGTCGAGCGCCCGGGGCGCGTTCCAGCGCGCGCTCGCGCTTTCCCGGGTCCCTGCTGATCGGCACGGCGCTTGCGACGTCCCCCGCCATGATTGCCCGCCCCCGCCCCCGCTCCGTTCCGACCGGCCCGCGCGTCGTGGCCCCGCACGCAGGTCCGAGGCTTCGAAGCGTCCGGTTCGCGCTGGCCGGGTTCGGGATCGCCTTCGCGAGCCTGGTCCTCGCCGATGCCGCCGAGATCGGGGCGGCGGCCGGCCCGGTCCTGCCGCGGGTCTCGGCCTGGGGTTGGCTGGAATCGGCTCCGGGTCGCGGGGAAAGGCTCGTCGCTCTCGCGAGGGCGGACGGGGGGGATGTCGCGGTGGGGGAAGCCGGGGGCGTCTCATGGTGGCGGGGCACGGCGCGCGTGCACGCCTCCCTCTCCGGGGTCCACGACCTGCAATTCGATCCGATGGGCGTCCTCTGGATCGCGACCGATGCGGGGCTCTACGCCTGGCGTCGGGGCGATCGGCCCCTGCGGCACCCGCTTCGCGGCGGCGAAGCGGCGAACGCGATCCAGCGACTCGCGGTTTCGGCTTCGGGCCTGCTGCTCGCGACGAACGCGGGCGCCTACTGGACATCCGACGGGCGTATCTTCCAGCGACTCCGCCCCGCTGGTGCGGCGCGCCCGACCTCCCTTGTCGTCCTCCGATTCGTTCGGCCCGGGCGGAGCGGATCGGCTTCGGGGCCGATGCCGATCGTCGAGGCCTGGCTCTTCGGAGCGGATCGGCTCACGCGTGTCCGCGGCATCGCCACGACATCCGGACTGCGGATCACGGATCGGCGCGACGTGCCGATGCCGCGAACGGCGGGAGGCGAACGTCTCGTCGATCTCGTCCTCGATCCCCTTGGCGAACGGCTTTTTCTCGTCTTCGAGGATGGGATGGCCTGGCGTCCCGTCGATGCGTCGGTGGATGATGCGCGTTCGTCGCGACCCGATGGCCCCCGGTCGTCATGGACGATCGAGCGGCCGCCGCTTTCGCCCGGCGCCCTGCTTCGCCGCCTTCGCTGGGGCGCCGGGCGGATCTGGCTCGTCAGCGACCATGGCGTTCTCGAAGGGGAGACGATCGCGGGGCCCTTCTGGAGAACGGGGCAACCCGTCGGCACGACCGATTGTCTCGATCTGCGGACCGGAACGAAGGCGACCGGGCCTTCTTCGACCGCGCCGATCGTGCTCTGCCGGTCCGGTCTCTACGTTCGCGGCCAACCGCTGGGGCGGGCGGCGGCCGAAAAGGCGTCGGCGATGCCCGCTCCGCGGGTCGCCCTGCCGCCGGCGGGGCCGTCGCTCGTCGAGATCCGTCGCCATGCGCTCGAACGGGCGGGACTCACGGCCGCTCGAGCCGGCAGCATGTGGAGTCGGCTTCGACGCCGGGCCTTCTGGCCCGAGATCGATCTGAGCTTCGATCTCGACTTCGAAAGCGACCTCGAACGCGACCGCGACCAGTCCTTCGTCTCGGGCGATACGCGCAGACTCTTCGATCGCACCAAGGACGAAGGGCGCCGCTATCGGGCGGGCTTGCGATTCGGTTGGGATCTCGGCGAGGCCATCTATCCCGACGAAACGGTCGATCTCTCCCGGGAGCTGCGCCAGATCATCAGCCTGCGCGACGACGTTCTCGACGAGATCAATCAGCTCTATTTCGAGCGTGAACGGATTCGCGAACGTCTCTCCGCTTCGTCACCGATATCGCCCGACGAGGTCTCTCGCCTTCGCTGGCGTGCCCTGGAGCTCGATGCGGGGCTCGATGCCTGGACCGGCGGGTGGATCCATCGCTGGCGCGACGAGCGCCGAGCCTCATCGGCTTCCCATCCGGGACGGCCCGAGTCGGAGGATTTCCCAGGTCCCGCGTCCCACCCCAACACGGACCATGGAAGCGAAACCCGTGGACCAACGAATGAATGAAAGGAAGAAGACATGAAGATCAGGACGTATTCCCGGGTGATCGGGGGCTGGGTCGGGCTCCTCTGCCTCGTCGCGACCGGTGGCGAGGCGATGCCCCTGCTCTCCGAGGTCTACTACGACGCACCGGGCTCGGATGACGGGCAGGTCTTCGTCGAGCTGGCGGGCCTGCCGGGAACCTCGCTCGAGGGCTATGCGCTCGAAGGCATCAACGGTTCGAACGGCGCCGCGGGGCCGACGATCCTGCTCGGCGGAACGATCGGTTCGAGCGGCCTTTTCGTCGTTGCGGATCGGACGGCCGCGGGATCGACCGCGGTCGTCGGCGCCGATCTGCTGGCGAATTTCGATTTCCAGAATGGCCCCGATTCGATCGTGTTGCGGTTGGGAGACAGCATCGTCGATGCGCTCGGCTACGGCGTCTTCTCCGCGTCCGAGGTCTTCGCGGGGGAGGGGCGTCCGGCGGTCGATGCCGCGGCGGGAGAGAGCCTCGCAAGGCGCTTCGCCAACCTCGATACGGGGGACAATGCGAGCGACTTCGTCGTTCTCTCGACCCCGACGCCGGGCACGGCCGATTTCTCCCCGGTGCCGGAACCCGGAACCGCACTCCTGCTGGGCATCGGTCTTTCGGGGCTGGCGCTCGCGGGCGCGGACGGTCGGAAGCGCGGGGCCTTCCGGGGGGCAGCGGCGAGCGGGCCTGCCTACAATGCAGCGTCGTCGAATGCGTCGTCCGACGCGAGATCGACGCGGGGCTCGTCCGGGTCGAGCAGAACGTGAAGTACGAGGAGGAAACGATCGTGGCCAGGAAAGCCGGCAGGAAGATCGACTGGTTCTATTTCCGCAAGGGTTGAACGAGTTGTACGCGAGCCTCCAGGTTTCTGGAGGCCAGAAAGGTCGAGATCGACGAGGAGGTTCCCGCGAGCCGGAAGCTCGGGGAAGCCGATGCGCGCAAGATCGCGAAGGCTTCGTCGAAGGTCTATGTGGCCAAGGGGAAGAAGCTCGACGTGTTCGACATGAAGAACGCGAAGCTCTCCGAAGTCACGGCCAGGATGCTCGGTCCGACGGGCAACCTGCGGGCGCCGACGATGCGTGTCGGCAAGACGACCGTGGTCGGATTCAATGACGAAGCCTACGAGGCCGTGCTCGGTTGACGGATGGACACCGGCGGGGGGAGGGAGCCCCCCGCCGGCGGACCCCTTGGCCGGGTCATTTTGGCCCCGTCTGTTCGCCGGGTGTTGGCGGTCGACTTTCAGGTTCGCGGTCGATCACCCGATAACCGGTCCTGCTGCGGCGGGATGGCCGGTCGCGCGGGGGCGCGCGCGGAGGGCGACCCGCGCGCGGTGATCGCATGGTATGTTCGCGACCGGCCCGCCAGAGAGCGGTCGTGCGCTCGAATTCCAGGGGGGCATCACGCTCACGATGCTGTCGGGTTTCAATACGAATTTCCGCTATCGCGGCGTCCTCTTCCACGTCCAGACCGAGGACAGCGGGCGCGACAATCCCCACGTGATCACCCACCTCTTCCACGGCGGGAACATCGTCGCATCGGAGAAGAAGGAATATACGGATCTGCTCGGGGAGGCCGACCTCGAGAAGGCCGTCAAGAAGTTGATGGAGGGGCAGCACAAGGCGATGCTGAAGCGCCTTTCCCGGGGCGAACACGACGCGGCGATCGCCGAACGGCTCGGCCCGGACATTCTCGAAGCAGGATCCGATGCGTCGGCCGGTTCCACCGATTCGCGAACCGTGACCGAGGAAGAACGTCCGGCCATCCTCGAGGCGCCGCGGACGGAATCGCCGATCACACAGGGAATGGCCGAGCCGACGGTCCTCGCCCCGGACTCCGATCCTGCCACCCCGGAGGAGAAGGCCTCGGGCCTGTCCCGCGTCTTCGGCGATCGCGTCGTTTCCGAGAAACCCCTCGATGAGGTCGTGCTCGACTATCTCGTCGAGAACGCACGCAAGCGGAGGCGACACCCGAAGTGAGGCGCCGGGCGGCGAACGCGACCGGAGAGCCGCCCGTGCGGATGTACCACGTCTCCAAGTCCTACATGGCCGGCCAATACGCACTGCACGACGTTTCGCTCGAGGTCCGACGCGGCGAGTTCGTCTTCCTGACCGGCGCTTCGGGGGCGGGCAAGACGACGCTGCTCGAACTGATCTTCGCGGCCGAGGAACCCTCCGAAGGCCAGATCCTCGTCCTGGGAAGGAACGTCGCGCGTCTCGGAGCGAGCGCGATTCCGGCCCTTCGCCGTCATGTCGGCGTCGTCTTCCAGGATTTCAAGCTGCTCGAGGATCGGACCGTCGAAGAGAACGTCCGGCTGGCGCTCGACGTGATCGGCACCCCCCGGCGAGACGCCCGCTCCCGGGTCTTCGGTCTGCTGAAATCCGTCGGTCTGCAGCATCGGCGCTTCCACCACCCGCGATCCCTCTCGGGCGGCGAACAGCAGAGGGTCGCGCTCGCCCGGGCGCTGGTGAACGAGCCCGAGATCCTGCTCGCCGACGAACCGACGGGCAACCTCGACCCCGACCTCACGATCGAGATCATGGACCTGATCGTGAAGGCATCGACCCGGGGTACGACGGTCATGGTCGCGACCCACGATCATTCGCTGATCGAACGCTACGGGAAGCGGGTCCTGCGGCTCGATGGCGGACGCATCGTCGAGGACGTGCCGGCCATGGGGGCGGCCCTCGGAGGCGGTCCATGAACCGGGTCTTCGTGCTGATCGGACTCGCCTTCTCGAATGCCCTGCGTGGAATCCGAAGCGCGAGTACGACCAGTCTGATGGCCGTGCTGACGATCGCGATCGTTCTCGTCCTCGTCGGCGGCGCGGCCCTTCTCGTGCACAACATGTCGAGCATCCTCGATGAGTTCGGGACGGAGCTCCAGCTGACCGCCTACCTCGAGGAAGGCCTTTCCGAGGCGGAACAGCGCGATCTGGTCGAGCGGGTCGCGGCCGCGCCGGGTGTCGAGCGCGTGGAGCTCGTCACGAAGGAGATGGCCCTCGAACGCTTCGTCGAGATCGCGGGCAGCGAGGCGCTCCTGGCGGGGCTGGAGGAGAATCCCCTGCCGGCTTCGCTCGAGATCCAACTGCGACCCGAAGCGCGGACGGCCGAGGCGATCGGCATCCTCGAAGCGTCCCTGGACGGATTGCCCGGAATCGACGACTTCGCCCAGGGCCGGGAATGGATCGAAGGCTATGCCCGCGCGGTCTCGATGGTGCGCATCGGTGTCGTCGCGATCGCGATCGTGCTCGGGATGGCCGCACTGCTGATCGTGGCCAACACGATCCGGCTCGCGCTGTACGCACGACAGGATGAACTCGAGATCCTGGCCCTCGTCGGCGCGAGTCGGACCTTCGTGCGCGTGCCCTTCCTGCTCGAGGGAACCCTCCAGGGGCTGCTGGGCGGAGCGCTCGCCCTCTTCGTCGTATGGGGGGCCTTCGAATGGTTGCAGCCGCAGCTCCGCGAGGGGCTCGAACTCGTGGTCGGACGCGCGGAGCTCCATTTCTTCACCACGGCCGAGGCCCTCTGGCTCGTCGTGTCGGGTGCGGCGCTCGGGCTGGCGGGGTCGATCATGGCGCTGGTCGGCGGGCGGACCTGAACGATGTGCGGGGGCGGATCGGAGCCGGTCGCGAGGGCAGGACGGCGAGGGCAGGGGCGTGCGCTGCCACGTTCGGTCCATCGGCTGAGACGGGGCGTCGTTCCGGTCATGATCGGCATCGCGGCGATCGGTCTCGCGAATGGATCGGCCGGAAAGGCCTCCGCGGCGCGGGATCGCGTGGAAGAGCTCGAGGGACTCCGGGAGGCGATCCAGCACAGCCGCGAGCGGGTGATCGAGCACGAAGCGGACGAGCGCGCGATTCTCGAGGAACTCGAGGAAGTCGATCGTCGACTGCAGGAGGTCGTGAGCGAGCGCCGCGTGGCACGACGGGACGTGGAAGCGGCACGCCGGAAGCTTTCGGAGATCGAGCCGCGCCTCGAAGACGCTCGTGCACGCCTCGAATCGACGCGTCGGATGCTGGCCGCGCGTGCCGCGGCCCTCTATCGCGGCGGGGAGATCGGTCCCCTCCGTGTCCTCTTCTCGAGTCGGACGCTGCCCGAGATGCTGGCGCGGGCGTCGGCCTTGCGCATCCTCGTCCGTCGCGACGCGGAGCTCGTTGCGCGTTTCGGGCAGGAAAAGGAGCGTCTCGAATCGCTCCAGAAGCAGCTCGACGAGGCATTGCGGAAGCGGGAGGCGGGCGACGCCGAATTGACGCGACTGGCCGCCCGACTCCGCAGCGAGCGGAAACAGAAGGGCGTGATCCTGGCGCGATTGCGGGCGGATCGGACCAGCGAACGGCGTCTGCTGCTCGAACTCGAGCAGGCGGCCCAGGCGCTCGAGGAGACGATCCGGACCCTGGGCCGACGGGCGGATCGCGCGGGATCGAGCGTGGCCGGAACGGGATTCGCCTCGCGTCGGGGCGCGCTCGTGCCCCCGGTCGACGCGAAGATCGACGCGCCTTTCGGACGGGTCGTCGATCCGGAGTTCCAGACGGCGACGTTCCGAAGCGGTGTCGACTTCGCTGCACCGGCGGGATCGCCGGTCCGGAGTGTCGCGCCGGGGATCGTCCGCTTCGCGGGTTGGTTCCGGGGATACGGACGGATCGTGATCGTGGACCACGGCGACGGCTTCCACTCGATCTCGGGCCACCTCGACGAGATCCGGGTCGATGTCGGTGACCCGGTCGCGGAGGGCGGGATCCTCGGAACGGTCGGCGAGACCGGTTCCCTTGGCGGGGCCAGCCTCTATTTCGAATTGCGTCGCGATGGTGAACCCGTCGATCCCGAACCGTGGCTGCTCGACGCGCGCGGCTAGGTGGGCTGCTAATGTCTGCCGGATCGGCCCCCCCTGGAACGGCCCCTTTTCGGGCTGGAGAACTGATTCTCGTGGACAAGCGATTCCCTTCCCGTTTCCTGACGTTCTTCTCGATCGGTTTCGCCGTCGTGATCGTGGCTGCTGCCGGGTCGTCCCGGGCGGAACCGCGGGACGACGACGCGAAGGCGTCGTCGCGTGACGCTGCGCAGCGCTACGAGGACCTGAGCCTCTTCGCGAGCGTGCTCGATCTCGTCCGCGGGAACTACGTCGAGGAGGTCGACGAACACGCGCTCCTGATGAGCGCGATGCGTGGCATCCTGGAGGACCTCGATCCGCATTCGGCCTTCATGGAGCCCGAGGCCTTCGACGACATGCAGGTCGAGACGAAGGGCGAATTCCAGGGCCTGGGAATCGAGATCTCGAAGGAGATCGGCCAGTTCATCGAAGTCGTCTCGCCGATCGATGGGACGCCCGCCAAGCGCGCCGGGATCGAAGCCCATGACCGTATCACTTCGATCTGTCCGACGGAGAAGCCGGAGGAATGGGCGGAGCCCTGTCGGAGCACGATGGAGATGACGCTCGTCGAGGCCGTCGGCCTCATGCGCGGCGTCAAGGGGACCACCATCACGATCTACATCCTGCGTGAGGGCATGACGGAACCGCGTCGCTTCGAGATCAAGCGGGACACGGTGAAGGTCGCTTCGGTCCGGGCGAAGCTGCTGCGTCCGGGAATCGGGCATCTGCGCATCAGCTCCTTCCAGGAGAGGACCGCCCAGGACATGCGCACGCGTCTGGCGGAGCTCGAAGCCGAGAACGGGGGACCGCTCGAAGGTCTGGTTCTCGACCTCCGCGACAATCCCGGAGGCCTGCTGAATCAGGCCGTCGAGGTCGCGGATGAATGGCTTCGGGACGGTCTGGTCGTCTATACACAAGGTCGTGACGAGTCCGAGCGGACGGACTACAACGCGACGAGCGACGTCCTCGCCGACGACTATCCGATCGTCGTCATCGTCAACGAGGGCAGCGCGAGCGCTTCCGAGATCGTTGCCGGGGCGCTCCAGGACCACCACCGGGCGATCGTGCTCGGCATGCCGACCTTCGGGAAGGGCTCGGTCCAGACCGTCTATCCCCTGGATGGGGGTGCGGGGCTGCGACTCACGACGGCGCTCTACTACACGCCGTCGGGCCGATCGATCCAGGAAGTGGGCATCACGCCCGATCTCCTGGTCGCGCAGAACGACGAACCGAGGCTCGGATTTCCCGTCCGACGACGGGTCCGGGAAAGGGATCTGACGGGCCATTTCACCCAGGAGGACGCGAGCGGCGTGGCCGGCGCCGAGCCTCCCGGAGAAGGGCCGCCGGAAGCCGGACCGGCCTCGGAGGAGCCGGCAGCGGGTGCGGCCGACGAGGCGGACGCAGCGGCCCGGCCGTCGCGTGACGTACAGCTGGAGCGGGCGATCGAGGTGCTCGAGAGCTGGAGCTATTTCGACGATCTCCGACGGCTGCGCGAAGAATCGGAGCCCACGGCGGACGCCGCGCGGGTCGCGGCCGCCGGAAAGAGCGGCGACTGAGTTCGCGGGATGTCCACTCCCCGCGCCGTCGACGGGACCGAACGTCCGATCCTCGGCGTCGGCCAGTTGCTCGCAGGGCTGACCGGCCTGCTCGAGGATCACGTCGGCCGCGTCTGGGTGATGGGCGAGATCAGCAATCTCCACAACGCGCCTTCCGGACATACCTATTTCACGCTGAAGGACGAAGGGGGGCAGCTTCGCGCCGCCCTCTTCCGCGCGGCTGCGCGGCGCGTGCGTTTCGGACTCGAGGAGGGGCTCGAGGTCGTGGCCGAGGCCGACGTGTCGATCTACGCGGTGAGGGGGGATCTGCAGCTGATCGTGCGCGCGCTCGAACCGCGTGGGATCGGTGCCCTCCAGCTGGCCTTCGAGCAGCTGCGGCGGCGGCTCGCGGCGGCGGGGTTCTTCGATCCGGAGCGGAAACGTCCGATCCCGACCCATCCGCGGCGGATCGGGGTCGTCACGTCGCCGACCAGCGCCGCGATCCGGGACGTGCTGAAGGTGGCCGCGCGCCGTTTCCCCTCGATTCCGATCCTGATTTCGCCCACGCGGGTCCAGGGGGACGAGGCGCCCGAAGAGATCGCCCGCGCCCTCGAGCGGCTGGCGGATCTCCCCGACATCGATGTCATCCTGCTCGTGCGCGGGGGCGGATCCCTCGAAGATCTCCAGGCCTTCAATACCGAGGTCGTGGCGAAGGCGATGGCCGCGTCGCCCGTGCCCGTCCTGTCGGGGGTGGGGCATGAGACGGACGTGACGATCGCCGACCTCGTGGCGGACGTCCGTGCGCCGACGCCGTCGGCGGCGGCGATGCTGGCCCTGCCTGATCGGGCGGCGCTCCGCGCGCTCGTCGGGCGCGATCTGCGACGACTGGCCGCGGCGATGCACCGCCGCATCGAGGGCCAGCGCGGGCGCCTGGCCCGCCTGGCCCAGGTCCTGCGCGCGCGGAGCCCTCGGGCGCGGATCGCCATGGCGCGGACGCGGGAAGCCCGCGCGCGCAGGGCGGCGATCGTCGCCATCCGGCAGCGGCTCGCGGCGGCGCGTCGGCGTTTCGCCGAGGCGGTGGCACGCCTTGAGGCGCTGAGCCCCCTGGCGGTCCTCGGCCGCGGCTACGTGATTGCGCGACGTGCCTCGGACGGACGGATCGTCCGTGAAGTCTCGGATGTCGCGCCCGGGGATCAGCTCGATCTGCAGCTCGCACGGGGTCGGATCGGGGTCGAGGTCAACCGTCTCGAGCCCGGCGGAGAGATGGACTGAATCGCGGTGTTTCACGGAAAACAGTCGGTTTTTCGCGGGGTTCGGGGCGACAGGCGCGTTGACGGCCGATCGGCCGACCGATAGAGTCGGGGTGGGTCGTGGGGCCCGGACCCGTCGGCGGCGGCGTGAAGCCGGAGTCGCAGACGATCGGGAAGGCGACGACCGGGGACGACCGGGAAGAGACCGGGAACGGCTAGAGAACGGCTAGAGCAAGAGGAAGAAGGCGACGCCGACGAAGCAACGGAAGACTTCGCGGGCCCAGGAGGCCGACGCATCCCGCCCGACCTTCGAGACTGCGCTCGAAGAGCTGGAGAAGACCGTTTCCCGGCTCGAGGAGGGGGACCTGCCGCTCGAGGAGGCGCTCGAACTCTTCGAAGCCGGCGTGAGCCTGTCCCGGCAATGTTCTGCGACGCTCGAAGAGGCGGAGAAAAGGGTCGAGATCCTGGTTGCCGATCGGCCATCGGATGCCGCAGGCGACGAGGACCCGGAGATCCTGCCCTTCGATTTCGATGAGGACGAGGACGACGACTCGGGCGAGGATCCCGAGGACATGGATCCCGAGGAATAGTCAATGGATGTCGATGCCTACATGGCCGAGCGGATTCCGCGGATCGACGCGGAGATCGAGGCCCGCCTCGCCGTCCATGTCGGGCTGCCCGAGTCCCTGCGCGGTGCCATGCGACATCTGGTCTTTCCGGGGGGAAAGCGGTTGCGCCCGCTCTTCTCCCTCGCGGCTGCGGAATCTGTGGGCGGGCGGGCCGAAACGGCGATGCCCCTCGCCGTGGCGGTCGAACTCGTGCATACCTACTCGCTGATCCACGATGATCTTCCCTGCATGGACGACGACGACATGCGTCGCGGGCGACCGACGGTCCATGTCGCCTATGACGAGGCGACGGCCGTTCTGGCCGGGGACGCCCTCCTGACCGAAGCCTTCGCGGTCCTGGCCGATCCGGCGGCGGTGGCCGGCGCCGATGCGCGGATCTTCGCGATCGGCCGGTTGGCCGAAGCGGCAGGGGCCAGCGGACTCGTCGGCGGGCAGATCGACGATCTGCATTTCGAATCGGGTGGGGGGCCCTCCGCGAAAACGGATTTCGAAAGGCTGGCGTCGATCCATGCGCGGAAGACGGCCGCCCTCTTCGAGGCGGCGATCGTCGGGGGTGCCGCGTTGGCGGGTGCCAACGAGGCCGAGCGGGAATCGCTCGGGGCCTTCGGTCGGGATGTCGGGATCGCCTTCCAGATCGCGGACGACCTGCTCGATGCCGATCGGGAGGAGGCGGCGAGCATCCTGCGGATCCAGGGGATCGAGGATGCGCGTCTCGGTGCGGAGGGACTGCTCGAAACCGCGCTGGAACGGATCGACGGTTTTTGCGAGCGAGCGGAACCGTTGCGTGAACTCGCGCGCTTTGCCGTACGGAGGCGCCGATGAGTACCCCGCTGCGTGCCGGAAGGCTGCTCCACGCAATCGAGCGGCCGGCGGATCTGCGGAAGCTGCCGAGGCAGTCGGTCGAAACGGTTGCTGCGGAAATCCGCGAGGAGATTCTTGCACGGGTCTCGCAGACCGGAGGCCATCTGGCATCGAGCCTCGGCGCGGTCGAACTCATCACGGCGATCCACTACGTCTTCGATACGCCGCGGGATCGACTGATTCTCGACGTGGGGCATCAAGGCTACCCCCACAAGATGCTGACCGGCCGGCGCGAGGATTTCGAGACGATCGGCCAGCGGGGCGGGATGTCGAAATTCCTGCGCCGGGCGGAGTCGGAATACGACCACTTCGGGGCCGGGCATGCGGGCACCTCGATTTCGGCCGCCCTCGGAATGGCCCGCGCGAAATTCCACAAGGGCGAAGACGGGATCGTGATCGCGCTGATCGGCGACGGCTCGATGACGGCGGGGATGGCCTTCGAGGCCCTGAACCATGCCGGACATCTCGCCGAAAAGAACCTGATCGTCGTCCTGAACGACAACGAGATGTCGATCGATCCGAACGTCGGCGCGCTCTCCTCGTATCTCTCACGCAAGCTCTCGGCGCCGATGGCCCGGCGCGTGAAGGGCTGGGCGAAGGAATTCCTGAGCGGGATGCCCGGAGACATGTTGCATTGGGCACGCAAGGCCGAAGAATCGGTCAAGGTCTTCTTCTCGCCGGGTCTGCTCTTCGAGGCGCTGGGCTTCCGTTATGTCGGCCCGATCCAGGGCCACCGCATGGATGTCGTTCTCGAGACCTTCGACAACGTGAAGGAGATGGTGGCCAATGGATCGGGTCCCGTCCTGATCCATGCGATCACCGAGAAAGGGCACGGCTACGGTCCGGCCGAAGCCGATCCCCTCAAATATCATGGTGTGGGGCGCTTCGACGTTCCTTCGGGCCGCTTCGCACCCAAGAAGAAGACGCCGCCTTCCTACACGAGCGTGTTCTCCGATGCCCTGATCCGCCTGGCGGGCGAGGACGAGCGGATCGTGGCCATCACGGCGGCGATGGCATCGGGAACGGGTCTGGATCGTTTCCAGCGGGCCTTTCCCGATCGCTTCTACGACGTCGGCATCGCCGAGCAGCATGCGGTCACCTTCGCGGCGGGGCTTGCCGCGGAAGGCATGAAGCCCGTCGCGGCGATCTACTCGACCTTCCTGCAGCGCGCCTTCGATCAGGTCGTCCACGACGTCTGTCTCCAGAACCTCGACGTGACCTTCGCGCTCGATCGCGCCGGTCTCGTCGGGGCGGACGGATCGACCCATCAGGGGCTCTTCGATTTCGGGTATTTCCGGATGCTGCCGAACGCGATCGTGATGGCGCCGAAGGACGAGAATGAATTGCAGCATCTCCTCGCCACCGCCATCGAGTATCCCGGTCCCGCCGCCATCCGCTTTCCACGGGGCGCCGGTCTGGGCATCGCCCTCGATCCCGACATCAAGAAGATTCCGCCGGGCGAGGCGGAGCTGCTCCGGGACGGCGAGGATGCGGGCATCCTGGCGATCGGCTCGACCGTGCATCCCGCGATGGAGGCCGCGAGCGAACTGGCGGCGGACGGCCTGGCCTGCGCCGTGCTGAACGCGCGCTTCGTGAAGCCCATGGATCGGGATCGGATCCTTGCACTCGCGCGACGCTGTCGTGTCCTCGTCACCGTGGAAGAGCACAGCGTGCTCGGCGGTTTCGGCGGGGCCATCCTGGAACTGCTGGCGGAAGAGGGGATCCGGATGCCGGTCCGGGCCCTCGGCATTCCCGATGCCGTGGTCGATCATGGCGAGTCGGTCGAGACCGTCGGACTGTCGCCCGCGGATATCCGGAAGGCGGTCGTCGCGCTCCTGCGAACGGTCGAAGGCCCTGATCCGACCCGCCCGCGCGAGGGATCGGCTGCCGGGGAAGGCGACTCTTCCGGTTCGGACTCGGGGGAAGGCGCCGACGGCGCATCGGCTTGAAGGGCGAGCGACTCGACGAGCGCGTCGTGCGGGAGGGCCTGGCGGAGAGCCGAAGCGCGGCCCGGGCACTGATCCTCTCCGGGCGCGTCCTGGTCGATGACGAACCCGTCGACAAGGCGGGAACCCGGATTCCGCCCGAGCGGAGGATCCGGCTGAAGGGAGGCGTTCGTCCCTTCGTGTCCCGGGGCGGCGAGAAACTCGCCGCGGCGCTCGAGGACCTGTCGATCGATCCGAAGGGGCGCGTCTGTCTCGACGTCGGCGCCTCGACCGGCGGTTTCACGGATTGCCTGCTCCAACGGGGGGCCAGCCGGGTCGTCGCGATCGACGTGGGACACGGACAGATCCATTCGGCGCTGCGCCTCGATCCCCGGGTCGACGTCCGGGAGCGGGTGAATGCCCGGCATCTGGCACCCGGGGACTTCGACGAGCGCTTCGATCTCGTCGTCGTCGACGTGTCCTTCATCTCGCTCGAATTGATCCTGCCGGCGATCGACCGCTGCGCGCCGGGCGCCGAGTTCCTGCTGCTCGTGAAGCCCCAGTTCGAGGTGGGGCGGGGCCGGGTCGGGAAGGGCGGGGTCGTTCGCGACGATGCGCTCCGCGTCGCAGCGGCCGATGGGATCGTGCGGGCCGCCTGCACGTTCGGGCGCGTCGAAAAGGGCCGCGCGGAAAGCCGGGTGCCGGGCCCCAAGGGCAATCGGGAGATCTTCGTCTGGATTTCCGCGCGGGAAACCGAAGCGTAGGGGGAACTGCTATCCTCGCGCAGTGGCGTTCGAAGGGTGTCACGAGGAGGACGATCGATGATCGAGGTCACGGAGGAAGCGGCGGAGCAGATCCGGTCGCTTCTCGGCGAAGATGGAAAGCTCGAGAGTCATGGTCTTCGCATGAAGGTCGTGGGCGGAGGCTGTTCGGGACTCCAGTACCAGCTCTCCTTCGACGACGTCATCCGGGACATCGATCACGTGATCGAATCGAATGGCGTACGCGTCATCGTCGACGAGAAGAGCGCGCTCTATCTCGCCGGATCCCGCCTCGACTTCGTCGATACGCTCCAGGAATCGGGCTTCAAGATCGAGAATCCGAACGCATCGAATACCTGTGGCTGCGGACAATCCTTCGCCGCCTGAGCGGCCGATCTACCTCGACCATCACGCCACGACACCCCTGGATGAACGCGTCCTCGAGGCGATGCTTCCCTATCTTCGCGAGGAATTCGGAAACGCCGCGAGCCGGACCCACGTCTACGGCTGGCGGGCGGAAGCGGCGGTCGAGGATGCCCGGGAGCGCCTCGGCGAGATGCTCGGGGCTCGCGATCCCGCCGAACTCGTCTTCACGAGCGGGGCGACCGAGAGCAACAATCTCGCGATCCTCGGTCTGGCCGAAGCCCGACGCCGGAAGAACCATCTCATCACGGTCGAGACCGAACATCCCTCGGTCCTGGATCCCTGCCGCGCCCTCGCCCGACGGGGCTTCGACCTGACCGAACTGCCGGTCGACGAGACGGGCGCGGTCTCCGTCGCCCGGGTCGAAGCGGCGATTCGCGACGAGACGCTGCTGGTCTCGGTGATGGCCGCCAACAACGAGATCGGTGTCCTGTCCCCGATCCGCGAGATCGGGGAACTCTGTCGCGATCGGGGGATTCCCTTCCACAGCGATGCGGCCCAGGCCGCCGGCAAGATCGAACTCGATGTCGATCGCGACGGGCTCGATCTCTGTTCGGTCTCGGGCCACAAGATCTACGGGCCGAAGGGCATCGGTCTGTTGCGCGTCCGGAAGACCGGAAGGAAGCGGCCGAGGCTCGAGCCCCGGCAATACGGCGGTGGTCACGAGGGCGGACTCCGTTCGGGAACGCTTCCCGTCCCCCTGATCGTGGGGCTCGCCCGGGCCCTCGAACTCTGTCTCGAAGAACGGGAGGCCGAAGCGGAGCGGCTCGGAGCGCTTCGCGATCGCCTCCGCCGGGAGATCGAGACCGCCCTTCCGGGACGCGTCCTCCTGAATGGCGACGCGGCGCGGCGGCTTCCGGGCAATCTGAATCTCTCCTTCCGTGGGGTCGATGGCGATCGTCTCATCGCGGACCTGGCCGGGATCGCGGTTTCGTCGGGCTCCGCCTGCAGTTCCGCCGAACCGGGACCGAGTCCGGTCCTGCTGGCGCTGGGTCGCGAGCCCGACCTCGCGAAGGCGTCGCTGCGCTTCGGACTGGGGCGCGGGACGACACTGGAAGATGTCATCTGGGCGGCGCGGCGGGTCGTCGAAGCCGTCGGCAGACAGGCTCCTTCCGGCTGATCCAATGGGACGGGTCTCCCGGCCTCCCGGGATCATGACCCGCCCGGGCGTCATGCGGCGAAGGAGGCGGGAACCCCGATCTGTCGTGACCCCCGGGGTTCTGATGGGCCGTGACGCGGTGAGGCGATCCCGCGATCGGCCGCGGAAGGGCCCGCGCCGCGATGCCTCCGAATCGGTGCGGATCGCGTCCGGGGCAAATCAGGGGCTGCTGGCTATAGTCGCGCCTTCGCCGAGCGCGCCCCCCGGTACCGAGCGGTCCATCGACCTGCTGATCGACGCGTAGGGCCGATCCGATGTTTCTCTCGGATCGCCGGCCCCGCTCCCGGGATCGTGCCGAAACAGGGATTCTCGTTCGAGGATCGATTGAAGGAAGGAACAGAGAAGTGAGTACATCCAAGTCGACGAACATCACCTGGCACGAAGGGCAGGTCAGTCGCCAGGATCGCGAAGCCCTGCTCGGACAGCGCGGCTGCACGGTCTGGCTGACGGGACTCTCGGGCTCCGGGAAGTCGACGATCGCCGTTGCGGCCGAGAAGGCCCTGAACGAGCGCGGCCGTCTGACCTACATCCTCGACGGCGACAACATCCGCCACGGTCTCAATTCGAATCTCGGATTCTCTCCCGAAGACCGGACGGAGAACATCCGGCGGATCGGCGAGGTCTCGAAGCTCTTCACCGACGCCGGGATCATCGTCTTCAGCTCCTTCATCTCCCCCTATCGCGCCGACCGTGACGCGATTCGCGAGATCATGGGCGAAGGCGATTTCATCGAGGTCTGGGTCGACGCGAGCGTCGAGACCTGCGAAGGCCGCGACGTGAAGGGGCTCTACAAGAAGGCGCGTGCGGGCGAGATTCCCGAGTTCACGGGGATTTCCGCGCCCTACGAGGAACCGGAGAATCCGGAGCTCGTGGTCGACACGAATGCCCAGTCGGTGGACGAGAGTGTCGGGCAGATCCTCTCGTATCTCGAAAAGAACGCCTACCTCGGCTGACAGCCCTGCTGCGGGTGCGGGGAGCACTGCGTCTTCGTGGTCTTCTCGCTTCGGTGTCCTCGGCGGACGGGAGTCCGCCTGCGGGACCTCCGCTGTGAGGACCGCGAATCCACAGCACTCGCCGCGCCCTCGCGACGGGCTGCGGGCGCCGCTGCGCGGCGGGCGCGGGCGCGCCGGGAGGGGGGCGGATCGGGTTGAGGGGTTTTACCGGGGTCCAGTGGAGGGGCGGGTGGACGATGAAAGGGGGAAGGGTGATCCTCGGGGATTGCTTTCCAGGCTCGTGGGGTCCGTGTGATCCGGTGGCGAGTCCTTCTGGCGAGGTCGGGGTGACGAGAGGCTTTCGAATCGGGCGGGCTCGGGCGCAGCGACGGTGGGGTCGGCATGGCTCGGGTGGACGGGCTGCCGTGCCGCCGAGGCTTCGGGAAGCCGTGGGCCGGGCGTGCCGAGCCGGGGCGGTCGGGCTGGTCGCGATCTCGTTGGCGGGGTGTGCGACGTCGGGATCCTCGACGGGTTCGTTCGGGCTGGCCTCCTGGTCGTCCTCGCCGAAACCGCGGGAGATTCCGCTGCGGGTCGAACGGCCCGAGGCGGCGGCGGACTACGATGTCCTGGTGGCCGAGCTGGCTCGGATCGAAGGCGATTTCGAGGCGGCGCGGGCCGCCTTCCTGCGCGCTTCGGCGAAGGATCCGGATTCGGCCTACCTGCATGAGCGGCTATCCCGTCTGGCGTGGCAACTCGACGATATCGAGGGGGCCGTCGAGGAGGCAGAGCGCGCCTTCGAACTCGATCCCGATTCTCTTCGTGTGCGCCTTTTTCTCGGGCGCCTCTATCGGTTGAGGCGTGACTTCGAGGGTCTCGATCGCGTCCTGCGCGATGCGGAAGGCCGACCCCTCGATGCGGATTCGACCTATGTGCTGTATCAGGTCGCGTTCGAGCGCGGGGATCTCGTCGAAGCCGAGAATCTGGCCCGTCAGCTCGCGGAGGCCGAGCCGGACCAGCTCCGCGGCCTCCTCGCGCTGGCGAGCGTTGCGGAGCGGCGATCGGATTTCGATTCCGCGGAAGCGGTCGTGCGGCGGGGTCTCGAGATCTTTCCCGATCATTTCCTGCTCTACATGCGTCTCGCCCAGATCGAGCGCGCCCGCGGAGATCGTGAAGGCGAGATCGCGGTCTATCGTGAGGTCCTGCGCAGCCATCCGCGCCACTACGGAATCCTGCAGGGTCTCGGACAGGCCCAGGTCGATGCCAACGACCTCGAGGGGGCGATCGAGACCTTCAGGCGGATCGTCGACTACTATCCCGAGGACGTGAACTCGCTGCGCCGATTGGCGTCCCTCGAGTTCTCCGCGGGTCGATACGAATCGGCGGCGCAGCGCCTGGAGGCGGCACTCGAACGCAAGCCGGACCAGCCCGATCTCGCGTTCGCGCTCGGGCAGATCCGGAAGGCGATGGACGATCCGGACGGCGCGATCGAAGCCTTCGGCCGGATCGACCGCCAGAGCCCGAACTACTTCGATGCCCGGATCCAGATCGCAGCGATCCTCGAGGTCCAGGAGCGTTACGACGAAGCCATCCGGGAAATCGAGGCGCTTCGGCGTTTCCGGCCAGATCGCCAGCTCGACCTGCACCTGGCGGGTCTGCGGATCGAGGCGGGAGATTTCGAAGGGGGTGTGGCGGCGTTCGAAGCGCTGCTCGACGGCAGTGACGCGGACGCCGAGGTCTACTACCAGCTCGGGGTCCAGTACGGCACCCATGGACGGGTCGACGAGGCGCTGCAGGCGATGCAGAAGGTTCTCGAACTCGAACCGAACAACGCGAATGCGCTCAACTACATCGGCTATTCCTGGGCGGAGCGCGGGGAGAATCTCGACGAGGCGGAGGAACTCATCCGGCGGGCCCTCGAGATCGCGCCGGAGGACGGGTATATCGCGGATAGTCTCGGCTGGGTCTACTACAAGATGGCCGAGCTCCTGCTGCGGGAGTCGCGTCGAAGCGAAGCGCTCGAGCTGCTCGATCAGGCCCAGGCCCAACTCTCCCAGGCGGCCGAGATGACCGGCGGAGACTCCGTGGTGATCGAACACATCGGCGATGTGCTCCTGCTGAAAGGGGACAAGGAAGGGGCGCTCGAGCGCTACGAGAAAGCGGTGGAAACGGGATTGCGCGAGTCGGAGCAGCCCCGGCTTCTCGAGAAGCGCGACCAGTTGCGCCGTGATCTGGGAAGGGTCCCGCGATCCAGCGAGGCGAAGTGAAGCTTTCCCGGACCCGGATTGCCGTTGCCTGTGGCGTCCTCGTGCTGATCGGATTCGGCTGTCGCACGCCACCGCCGACGGCGCCGATCGGGATCGGCACACGGCTGCCGATCGACGACGCGCGGGCGGATCGGGTCCTGCGCGACCACCTGGCCGACGTCCGGAATCGGGTCGCCTTGCGGGGCTCCGCACGAGTCCGGCTCGAAGGCCCCGATTTCAAGCTCGACCGGCCCCAACGCATCCTGGTCGAGCGCCCTGCGCGACTGCGCTTCGAGGTGATCGGCCTCTTCGACCAGCTGGCTGCGCTGCTCGCGACGGATGGCACGCAATACGGATTCTACGATGCGGAGAGCGGGCGCGTCTCGCGAGGACGCGTGACGCCGTCGCTGCTGCGGGACCTTGCCCACATCGACCTCGGGATTCCGGAAGTCGTGGGCCTCCTGCTCGGCGCGCCGCATCCTTCCGAGGGGCTCTCCCGTGCGGGGGTCTGGCAGGTGCCGGGGGGGCGGATCGCGCTGGGATTCGCCCGTCCTCGTGGCCCGACGGATCCGGAGTGTCGGACGGCACCGGAGCGGCGATGGCTCGACCCGACCTGCTTCGCGTCGCCCGCAGCGCTCGCGCGGGGTGGAGAGCTCTTCATCTTCGGCCGGGAGGGGCGCCTCGTGGAGCTGCGGCGTCTCGAGCCGGACGGCGCCCTCCGTTTCCGGGCGCGCTTCGAGAACCATCATTCCCTCGGCGGTGCCGATCCAGGGAACGAATTCCCGTACCGCCTCACGATCCTGTTTCCGGAAGCCGCTTCGTCGGTCCGTTTCGACTGGAAGCGGGTCATGTTGGCCGAGCGGATTCCCGATCGATTCTTCGCGATTCCGGAAAAGAGCGCATCGGATCCCGTCGGTTCGAGTCGGGATGGATGAACGGATGGAGTGCAAGGACCGGGTGTGCGAGGAGAGGGCCGCGTGAGGGCGCGAAGCGAAGCGGAGGGAGCGGGCGGCCGGGTCGGCCTCCTGTCGCTCGTGATCGTGTGCTTCGTGATGTCGGCGTTTCCTTCCGGCTGTTCGAACAATCCCTATCCGCCCACACGAGAGGGAGAGAAGGTGCTGTACAGCTCCTTCGTCGACGCGCCGCGGACCCTCGATCCGGCCAGGGCCTACAATACCCGCGCCCATGCGATCACGGGTGCGGTCTACGACACCCTGCTCAAATACCATTTCCTGAAGCGGCCCCTCGAACTCATTCCGGGGCTCGCCGTCTCTCTGCCGGAGAAGACGGAACTGCCCGATGGCCGGGTGCGCTACCGATTCGAGCTGCGGCGGGATCTGCTCTTCGCAGACGATGCCTGTTTCGGACTCGACCGCCCCGGGCAGCGTACGCGGGAGGTCGTCGCCGCCGACATCGCCTTCCAGCTCGCCCGGATCGCCGACGCCGAGGTGGGCAGTCCGGTCATCGAGCCCTTCTCGAACATCGATGGTTTCCAGGAATTCAGTCGGGCGCTGACGGCCCGCCGCGAGGCCGATCCCGGATTCGCGGCCCGGCCCGTCCACGAACAGTATGCCGAGCTCGGTGGGATCCCGGGCGTCAGGACACCTTCCAGTCATGTCCTCGACGTGATCCTCCATCGTCCCTATCCCCAGATCCGCTACTGGTTCGCGATGGAGTTCTCGACACCCGTTCCCTGGGAGGCCGTCGAGTACTACGACGGCCGTGGGGGACGGCCGCGCTTCGATGATCATCCGGTCGGCACGGGGCCCTACGTGCTTTCCGAATACAGCAAGCGGTCCCGCTACGTGCTCGAGCGATCGAAGAACTGGTATGGCGTCCGCCATCCCGAATGGAAGGCGCCCGCCGCGACCTACCCCTCGGAGGGAGAGGAGGAGGATCGGCTTGCCGGACGGCTCGACTATGCGGGGCGAACCCTGCCCTTCATCGACCGCGTCGAGGTCCGGCGCGAGAAGGAGTCGATTCCGCGCTTCAACAAGTTCCTGCAGGGCTACTACGACGCTTCGGGAATCATCAAGGAGAGTTTCGACAAGGTCGTGCAGGAAGACGCCCTCTCGCCCGAGATGAAGGCACGGGGCATCGCCCTCGAAAAGGCGGTTTCGCCCGACGTCTTCTATATCGGATTCAACTTCGACGATCCCGTCGTCGGGCGCGCGGGCGGCGAACGCAGCCGGAAGCTCCGCCAGGCGATGAGTCGGGTGATCGACGTCGAGGAATTCACCCGGGTCTTCAACAACGGCCGCGGCGTGCCGGCGCAATCGCCGATTCCGCCCGGGATCTACGGCTATGATCCCGACTACGAGAATCCGGCCCGGCGCGTCGACCTCGAGCGGGCGAAGCAGCTGATGGTCGAAGCGGGGTATCCCGGCGGAATCGATCCCGAAACGGGAGAGGCGCTCCGGCTGACCTTCGATTCCGCCGACACGAGCTCGGCGGGACTCACGAAGGTCCAGTTCTACGTCTCCGCCTGGAAGCGGCTCGGCATCGACGTCCGCGTCGAGGCGACCAACTACAACCAGTTCCTGGAAAAGCTTCGCAACGGCGCACATCAGGTCTTCGAGTCGGGTTGGGTGGCGGACTATCCCGATCCGGAGAATTTCCTCTTCCTGCTCTGGTCGCAGATGGGGAAATCGAAGTTCGGGGGGCCGAATGCGACGAATTTCTCGAATGCGAGATTCGACGAGCTCTTCGTCTCGATGAAGACGCGTGAGAACGGGCCCCGGCGGATGGCGGAGATCCGGGAGATGCTCCGGATCCTGGAACACGAGCGGCCGTGGATCGAGCTCTTCCATCGCGAGGAGTATTCGCTCTACCACGGTTGGGTGCGGAACGTGAAGCCGATGGGGATCTCCATGCCGACCTATCAATACCGCGATCTCGACCCGGTCCTGCGGGCGCAGCGGCGGCGCGAATGGAACGAGCCCATCGTGTGGCCGGCCTGGGTGCTCCTGGGGGCGGCCGTGCTCGTGGTGCTTCCCGGAATCCGGACCTACCTGAAGGAGCGTCAATAGATGGGAGCCTATGTCCTCCGGCGTCTGTCGTATGGAATCGGTGTCGTCTTCGGCGTGCTCTTCCTGCTCTTCATCCTCTTCTTCACCGTGACGAAGCCCGACGACATCGCGCGTCGGGCCCTGGGCGAGAAGGCACCGCCCGAGGTGATCGAGCAGTGGAAGATCAACCATGGCTACGACCGACCGCTCTGGCCCTGGCAGGATTGGGACGACAATCTGCTCTTCGATCACTACGAAAGGATGCTGACCTTCGACTTCGGCCTCAGCGACGCCGACGACTCGCCGATCACCGAACGCATCGCGAGCGGCGTCGGTCCGAGCCTCTCCCTCACGGTTCCGCTTCTCGTCCTCGGGATTCTCGTGGCGATCCCGCTCTCGCTTCTCGTCGCCTTCTTCCGGGAGACCTACATCGATCGGATGGGCGTCTTCCTCTGCGTGCTGGCGATGAGCGTCTCGATGCTGCTCTACATCATCGGTGCCCAGTTCCTGATCGGAAAGGTACTTCGCTGGTATCCGATCTCGGGCTTCGATTCGAACCTGTTGATGTTGCCGCGATTCCTGGCGCTTCCGCTCATCGTCGGCGTTCTCAGCGGCGTGGGCGGCGACGTGCGCTTCTACCGGACGGTCTTTCTCGAGGAGAGCAGCCGTGACTTCGTGCGGACGGCGCGTGCCAAGGGCGCGAGTGAAGCGCGGATCATGACCCGACACGTGCTGCGCAACGCGATGATCCCGATCCTGACGAACGTCGTTCTCGCGATCCCCTTCCTGTTCACGGGCGCGCTCCTGCTCGAAGCCTTCTTCGGGATTCCCGGTCTCGGTTCGATCACGGTCGACGCGATCGCGGCCAACGACTTCTCGACCCTGCGCACGATGGTCTTCATCGGATCGCTGCTCTTCATTCTCGGACAGATCGCGACGGATCTCTCCTACGGTCTGGTCGATCCACGGGTGCGATTCGAATGATGGATCTCGAACCGCATGTGATCTCGAATCTCGTGACCGGGGCCCTCCTGGTCGGGATCGCCCTGATCGCGCGTTCGGTCCGGCGCCAACGCCTCTGGCGTGAAGCCGCGACCCAGCTCTGGCGCCGGCGTCGGATCGCGATCCTCGTGGTCGGCGTCTATCTCGCGATCGGGCTGCTCGATTCAATCGCCTGGAAGGGCGGGGTGCCGGAGGACGTCGTCGATGTCCTGCCGAACGCGCCGCTCACGCTGATCGACCGTGCCTTCCTGGGCAGCCGGGAGGCGAGCTACTCAGCGCCCTTCGCCGATGTCGAGTTCTATGGAGGCGATCCGCTCCGCAATCCCGGCAGCCATCCGCTGGGGACCGATATCCTGGGTCGGGACGTCCTCTATCTGTCGCTCAAGGGCGCCCGGGTGGCCCTGCTGATCGGCGGCCTGACGAGCCTGATCGCGATTCCTCTCGCGCTCTTCTTCGGCGTCGGAGCGGGCTATTTCGGCGGTCGTTTCGACGATGGGGTCTTCTTCCTGATCTCCACCCTGGCTTCGATGCCCGGTCTGCTCCTCTTGATCGCCCTGATCATGGCGATGGGACGGGGAACGGTCTCGGTCTGCGTCGCGCTCGGCGTGACGAGCTGGGTCGGATTCTGCCGTCTTTCGCGAGCCGAGACCCTGAAGCTGCGCGAGCTCGACTACGTCGCGGCGGCGCGTGCGCTCGGTGTGACGGAGATCCGGATCGTCCTGCGACACATCCTGCCGAATCTCGCGCACCTGATCGTGATCACCTTCGTCCTGATGTTCTCGGGACTCGTACTCTCCGAGGTCGTGCTCTCGTGGCTCGGCATCGGCGTCGACGGGTCCTGGGGCCAGATGATCGACAGCGCGCGAAACGAACTCTCCCGTGAACCGATCATCTGGTGGAACATCGCGGCCGCGGGGACGGCTCTCTTCGGGCTGGTACTGGCCGTCAACTCGGTCGGAGATGCCATTCGGGACGTTCTCGATCCACGCACCCTGAAGGAAGCGCCATGAGCGCGCTGCTCGAAGTCCGCGGATTGAGGACCGTGTTTCCGGGTGAAAGCGGCCCGGTTCCGGTCGTCGACGACATTGCCTTCGATCTGGATCGGAGCGAGGTGCTTGCCCTCGTCGGGGAGTCGGGCTCGGGGAAGTCGATGACCGCGCTCTCGATCCTGCGCCTGGTCCCGAAACCCGGAAGGGTCGACGCGGGCGCCGTCGCGCTCGAAGGGGAGAATCTGCTGGATCTGCCCGTCACGGCGATGCGGCGGATCCGCGGTCGCCGGATCTCGATGATCTTCCAGGAGCCGATGACCTGCCTGAATCCCGTCCTTCCCGTCGGTGCCCAGGTCGTGGAGGCGATCCAGCTGCACGAGGCGATCTCGACCGTCGACGCCCGGGCGCGAACGCGGGATCTCTTCGCGGAGGTGGGGATCCCGGATCCCGAGGCGCGTCTCGACGCCTATCCCCATCAGCTCTCGGGTGGACTCAAACAGCGGGTGATGATCGCGATGGCGCTCTCGACGCGTCCCGAGATCCTGATCGCCGACGAGCCGACGACCGCGCTCGACGTGACGGTCCAGGCGCAGATCCTCGCCCTGCTGCGCGACCTCCAGCGCGAAAGAAGGATGGCGATCCTGCTCATCACCCACGATCTCGGAACCGTGAACGAACTCGCCGACCGCGTCGCAGTCATGTACGCGGGGCGCCTCGTCGAAGTGGCCGAGCGGAGGGCGCTCCTTTCGGAACCGCTCCATCCCTATACGCGGGGGCTGTTGCGATCGATGCCGGCCCTTGCGCGACCGGGCGAGCGATTGCCCGAGATTCCGGGGGTCGTTCCCCCGCCCGACCAATGGCCTTCGGGTTGTCGTTTTTCGACGCGCTGTGCGGAGCGTTTCGAGCCCTGCGCCGATCGCGTTCCGTCGGAAACGGAGCCCGCTCCCGGTCGCCGTGTATGGTGCCACGACGTCGAACGTCGCCTGGATGGGGGGGCCGGGAAATGAGGACCGACACCGGCAGGCACCCGAGTGACGAGGCGTCGCTGCTTCGGGTGGAGGGGCTCCAGACCTGGTTCCCGATCCGTCGGGGATTGATGCGCCGGACGACGGGATGGGTGCAGGCCGCGACGGACATCTCGTTCGAGATCGCCCCGGGGCGGACCCTGGCGCTCGTCGGCGAATCGGGTTGTGGCAAGACGACCGTCGGTCGCTCGATCCTCCGCCTCGAAGCGCCCCAGAAGGGTCGGGTCTTCTTCGAGGGGAAGGATCTCATGACGCTCTCGCGCGCGGAGATGCGCGCCGCTCGCCAGCGGATCCAGATCATCTTCCAGGACCCCATGGCCTCCCTCGATCCGCGGATGCGGGTCCGGGACCAGATCGCCGAGGGCATGAAGTCCTTCGGGATCGGGGCGAACGATCGGGAGCGGGACGCGCGGGTGGCCGAACTCCTCGAACGGGTGCAGCTCGATCCGGACACGATGGAACGCTACCCGCATGAGTTCTCGGGCGGCCAGCGCCAACGGATCTGCATCGCGCGGGCCCTGGCGGTCGAGCCCCGCATGATCGTCTGCGATGAATCGGTTTCCGCTCTCGACGTCTCGATCCAGGCCCAGATCCTGAATCTGCTTCGGGACCTGCAGCAGGATCTCGGGCTGTCCTACCTCTTCATCACGCATGATCTGTCGGTCGTTCGCTACCTCGCCCATGAAGTGGCCGTGATGTATCTCGGTGAGATCGTCGAAGAGGGACCGACCCGGCGGATCTTCGAATCGCCCGCCCATCCCTACACGAAGGGCCTGTTGGCGGCGATCCCCTCGATCGATCCCGATCACCGCGGCGCGGCCCCGCCCGTTCTCGGGGACGTGCCCTCCCCGAGCGATCCGCCACCGGGCTGCCATTTCCATACGCGATGTCCTTTCGTGATGGACCGCTGCAGGAAGCAAGCCCCTCCGCTATTCGAGATCGAAGGCGGGCGGAGCCGATGTTTCCTTTCGGAGTCACCGGCTTGATCCGGGCTCTTCGGGACTCGTCGCCGTGCGGGAATCTTACGTTCGCCGATGCGATCGGGTAGACTGCGGCCCCATCAGGTCGGTTGATCGGCCGGAGGCCGTGCATGTCCATGTACACCCGCGAGGACCCCAGTCCCGAGTATCGCGAGATGGTCGAGATGTACGCGACCCTGCATCGTGAGGGTGCGGAGAGCGAGCGGAAGAAGGATGCGAAGCGGACGGCTGCCCAGACCTTTTCCGGCAAGATGCTGCTCGAGAATGCCCCCACGATCCGCGCGCTGATCGAACGGACGGGAAGTCGGACGCTGCTCGACTACGGAAGTGGCAAGGGCGGCGCCTATCGCGAGAAGGACATCGAACTCCCCGACGGCCGGACGGCCCCTGACCTGAAGGATTACTGGGGGCTCGAGAGCATCCGCTGCTATGACCCGGGCTATGAGCCCTTCAGCCAGTTGCCGACCGAGACCTTCGATGGCGTGATCTGCATCGACGTCCTCGAACACATCACCGAGCCGGATCTGCCCTGGGTACTCGAAGAGCTCTTCGGGTACGCGCGTCGATTCGTGTTCGCCAACATCGCCTGCTATCCGGCCAAGAAATTCCTCCCGAACGGGAAGAACGCGCATTGCACGGTTCGATCGCCCGATTGGTGGATCGGATTGATCCATGCCGTGGCGATGCGTCACACGGAGATCTCCTATCGTTTCCAGCTTTCGACCCGGACCGGGCCGCGGAAGAAATTCGGCGGGCTCTACGGGAAGAGGACGCTCGAACATCGGTCGATCGAGCGTCGGGCCTGAATCGCTCCCGATCAAGGCGTTCTCGAGCCAGGACAGGACCGACCCCCCATGACTCCGGCTTCCGAACCGGGGAG
>DRKE01000297.1 GCA_011051925.1 Deltaproteobacteria bacterium | reverse complement strand
GAGCAACCTGGCCGACGAACTCAGCCGAATCGATCTGCGCTGACTCCCCTGCCTGACCGCCCCCGCGGCTCCTTCGTCGCGGCGGTCACGCGGATGAGGGTCTCCGACCGCACATGGGTTTGTTGATCGCGTACGGTAGAAGGCCGTCACGTGTGGCTCGTGCTGTGCAGCGACCAGGGCGGGTAGGAAGAGCGCTCGGCGCAGGTGCACGTTTCCTCGGCGGCTGATTCGAGAGGGTTTGTTCACCGAGGTTCCCGACTGGAACTGCATCGGATCGATTCCCGCATGCGCCACCCACTGGCGAACATCCATGTCCTTCGGGAGGATCGAGAGCTCCGCCAGGATCTGGATTCCCGCAGCCTCAGCGACGCCCTTGATGCTGGTGAGGTGAAGAAAGGCTCGTTCTAGATCCGGATGCTCTGCAATATGTTCTCTTGCCTGCTCTCGAAGCCGCTCGATGCGGCGTTCGAGGTGGCGGATATTGACTTCGATGTCGTTTCGAACCACATCGGTCATTTCGTTGAAGGTCGCCGCGGCGTGAAGGCGATTCTTTTCCTGTGTGGAGTTCTTGGTGAGCGCTTCGATCCTGCGGGAAATGGCCCGCAGGTCAAAACAATGGGCCTCCGGAGGCTTCCACGTTTCGAAGGGCATGCGGGTCGAGAACTCAACAATCACGTTGGCATCGAGTGCGTCGGTCTTCGACCGACGCAGGTAGGCGGCGGCAAAGAGTGCGATGGCCCGTGGGTTGGCCACCATCACCTCGATTCTATTGGCGCGATGGAGGGCCAATGCCAGGTCCAGGCTGTAGTTGCCGGTGGCCTCGAGGACGACTTGGGCGGTAAAGCCCTTCTTCGTGATCATTCGGATCAGCTTCTTGAAGCCTTTGGGGTCGTTGGGCAAGTCAAAGGCTTCTGTTCTCGCTCCCGCGTGCTCGATGATCGTCGTAAACGTCTTGGCGCTGACATCGATGCCGACGTGATTGTGTTTCATCATCTCCCTTTCGTCATGTATAATGACCACCGGTCCCCTGACCCTGAACCTTCGCCTACTCGTCTTGTGAATCCAGGCTCTTGGGCCTCGGATACTCCTCGGCATGGGTGACGAGGGCGGGGGGCCGATCTAACGGTCAAGCTCCATGGCTTCATGCGGCAACGGCCTCACCCGGTAGCGCCTCCAAGCATACGACGGTCGTATTCGTAGGCCTGATACCGATATACAATGCGGCACTTGTGCAGCTAAGCATCGCTTCCGTCGACTACGCGCCTGAGGATCTATACGACCAAGTTCCGTTGGTCGTTGACCTTCTGCGCGAGCTGCCGGGGCCGGACCGACCAGACTATTGGATCGGGCGACTCGCAAAGCCGGTGTCTTGGCTGGCCGACAATCAAACGACCGAAATCTCCTTCGTCGTACTTTGCGCCCGTTGGGAGGGGACTCAGATCGCGCGAGGCGCCGAGGATCTTCCTGTTGGAATTGCCTACGTTACTGACGAGAGTCTATTGAATGACGACCAACTCACTCTTGAGAAGTGTTCATACGTCGCGATCGGCATTGCCCGCGATGCCGGCGGAGGCGCGCCGATCCAGAAGCCGCGCGGCATCCTCGCCGGAACCATCGGCCGAGCCTTTGGAGTCGGAAACCCAGACTAGAGTTTGATCGTCTTCGCCAGATGCAGGGCGCGCCGTATAACAAACCGCTACACACGGACAAATCCGGATATGGATGTCTCGGAGTTCGCCGCCCACGTTATTCTTGTCCTTCGGACCGAGGCGGTGGGCGGCTCGTGCCACCTGGCGCCGACCTTCTGGTATGCTGACGGTCCTCGTCGGCGATTTTCGCAGGTGAGTAGACTATCCGTTATGCGGCAGACACGGGTCGGCGTGCCAAGATTCGGATCCTTATATTGACTGCGGCTGAAACTCGATTGCTGGTCGGAGTCGTCCTCTTCGTCGTCGGCGCTTGGCTATTGCGTGGTGAAATACGTTCCTTTCGCGAATCCCCTTCGACCTCAATACGCGAGACGATAATCGATATGATTTTCGATCTTCCTCCGGCTCCGATATTCTCGTTGCTCTTGCTGATCGTGGGTGGAGCCTTGATTGGAAGTTTCTGGTCCGCCGTATAACAAACCGCTACAGACGGACAAATCCGGATATGGATGTTTCAAAGTCCGCCGCCCACGTTCTTCTTGTCCTCCGGACCGAGGCGGTGTGCGGCTGGTGCCATCTGGCGACCACCTCTGGTATCCTGACGATTTCCTCCAACCGGATTTGCCGCTGATCGGCCTATCCGTTGTCCTGCGGCAGACGCGAACATGGATGCGAGCCTCGTCCTGGCGAACCTGGGTGCGCTGATTACGACCGCCCTGGGTGGTCTCGGCCTTTTCTTGCCCGACCGTGCAGCTGCGTTCACGAGTATGTCTCCCGTCGGTACGAACGGGGTTTCCGAGATTCGCGCGACCTACGGTGGACTCTTTGCGAGCATGGGGATCGCCTGCCTGCTTTCTCAGTGGGATCCCATGTTCCTGACTGTTGGAATCGCGTGGCTCGGTGCCGGTCTCGGACGAGTCTGGTCCGTCGTCGTCGACCGGAACCTCGACGGGAAGAATCTGGGCGGAATCGCGATGGAGCTGGCGATCGCCGCCTTGCTGTTGGCGCCTCGATTGTCCACCGCATGACAAGAAACCGCGTGATCGACCTCGTGCATGCGGCGATCGATTTCCGCTCCGTCTCATCGCGCACGATGGCGTTCGGGAGCGTGCGGCGTTTTCGGACCAGGACGACGAGGGTCACCTTGGGCAGCGTGTCGGCTTCGCGGAGTCTTTCGCACGCCGGTTCTGGATCCGGCTCGAATCGGGCCCCTACCATGGTGGTCGCGTAGAGCGCGATGTGCGGGCGCTGCATCCGCCGCGGAGTTGCCGAGGCCCGGCCCGATGTCCAGCGTGCCGGACATCGGGCGCGGGTCCGATCAGGAAGCGGATGTGCCTGGATCCAGGGTCCGCGACCCCGGCAGATCGAGGGGCAGTCCCCGAGCAGTTTTCGGCTCCACTTCGTGGCAGGGTCGATGCCGACGGGTTACTCGTCTTCGCTTCGAAGGCGTCGAAGAGGGATCCTCGGATGCCGATGTCACGGTCGAGGACGCTCGAACGAAGTCCGATGGCACGGGGGCTTCGAGATCGACCATTGAACTCGCGGGCTTCGGGCGGCGACCCGATTCGTCTTCGCAAGGCAGGGAGCGGGCATGGACTTCAGACTCTTCGCGACGGTCTTCACGACCGTCTTCATTGCCGAACTCGGGGACAAGACCCAGCTCGCGACGCTTCTCTACGCGGCCGATGCGTCGCATCCGAAATGGACGGTCTTCGCGGCGTCCGCTACCGCGCTGGTGGTCACGTCGGCTCTGGGTGTACTCGCCGGATCGACGATTGCCCAGTATCTGGACCCCCGGACCGTCCGCTGGGCGGCGGGTCTGGGCTTCATCGCGGTCGGTCTGTGGGTTCTTCTCTCGCCGGAAGCGAGCGTCGCCTGACGACCTGTTGCCGAACCCGCCGAGCGGTCGGCCGGCAGGCGCCTTCGATCATGCAGCGCCCGGGTTCGCTTCCGCAGAAGCTTCCAGCCTGTTTCGCCAGTCGCCGAATCGGTCGTCCGCTTCCGCGCGATCGATTCGCGGCTCGAAGCATTCCCCGGTCCGGGTGAGCGGCTCGAGCTCTTCGAGCGTCGCCAGGCCGACGCCCATCGCGGCCGCGATACAGGCGCCCAGCGCGGTCGCTTCGAGCTGGGTATGTCGAACGACCGGGCGCGCGAGCAGATCCGCCTGGGTCTGCAGGAAGAGGTCGTTCGCTGCGAGGCCACCGTCGACGGGCAGGGTTTCGGGAAGCTCGATCGTTTCGATCGAGGCCGCTGCCTCGATGATCTCGCGCAGCCGGAAGGCCAGGCTCTCGAAGGCAGCTCGTGCGATCTGGGCGCGCGTCGATGCGGCCGAAAGACCCATGATCGCGGCTTGCCGTGCCGAATCGTTGTAGGGGGCGCCGAGTCCCTGGAGTGCGGGACAGATCACGACCCCCCCGTTTCCCGAGACGGATGCGGCTGCAGCCGTCAGTGCGTCGACGGAGTCGAAGAGCGCGAGATCGCGTACGAGCCAATCGAGCAGCGCCCCGGCCGAGATGACCATTCCCTCGACGGCGAATCGGGTCTCGTCCCCATGGCTGGCCAACAACATCGGCATCAGGCCCGGAGCCAGGGCCGGTGTCGTCCCGGTCGAAACCATCAGGGTTCCCGAGGTTCCCCAGGTGGTCTTCCAGCATCCGGGGCCGAGGGCGCCGTGTGCGAACATGCCGCTCTGCTGATCCGCCACGATCGCGCCGATCGGCACTTCACTCCCGAGAACCGCTGGCGCCGTCCGCCCCAACGGCCCCCACGTATCGCATAACGTCGGGAAGATCGACGCGGAGAGTCCCTGGAATCCGATCAGCTTCTCGTTCCAGTCGCGCATCGTGGAAAGATCGAGATAACACGTCGACCACGCGTTCGAATGATCGGTCACATGGAGTTCGCCGCCGCTCAGGCGATGGACGAGAAAGCTGTCGAGGGTCCCCCACGCGAGCCTGCCGTCCGCCATCCTCTTCCGCCCGTCCTCGAGGCCGTCGATCGCCGCCTCCAGTTTCGAGACGGCCGCGATCGCCGGTGCGAGATAGCCCTGCGCCTGGAGTTCCTCAGCCCGTTCCGAACCTCGAAGGTCGCTCCACAGGATCATCGGGCCGAGGGGCTCCCCCGTTCCGGGATCCCAGAGGACGACACTCGATCGCTGGGCCGCGATGCCGACCGCCGCGAGGTCCGATCCCGCAACATTCGCCTCGGCCAGGGAACGCACGATCGTCTCCCGGACGCGCTTCCAGACTTCGCGCGGGTCCTGCTCGACCCGCCCGGGCGCGGGGTGGGACGAAGGAAGCCGGACAAGTGCCTTTCCATGGACCCGACCCTCGAGATCCACGACGAGCGCGCGGGCGCTCGTGGATCCGACGTCGAGGCCGAGAAGGAGTTCAGGTGACGGAGGCATCGGGAATGAGATTACCCGGATTCATCAATCCATGCGGGTCCACGGCGTTCTTGATCCTTCGGAGCAGGGCGATCCCGTTCTCGCCCAGATCGTGGACGAGATAGGGCTTTCGAAGCCGGCCGGCACCGTGATGATGGGCCACGCCGCCGCCATGGCGCGTGGTCGCCTCCATGACGCGTCGCCAGCAATCGAGGTAGGCGGTCTCCATGTCGTTCGGATCGTCGTGTCGCGCGACGAAGGTGAAGTAGAGATTGATTCCCGTCCGGTAGACATGGGAGCTGTGGGCCGAGGCGACGACGACGTCTTCGCGCTCGCGAAGACTCGCCACGGCCTCTTCGTAGAGCGGAAGGATCCGCGTCCAGGGCGCCGAGACCTCGATCGTGTCGGCCACGAGATGGCCTTCGAAGAGTTGGCGCCAGGACGGCACGTGGTTCCGGCGTTCCATCCAATGGGGGCCCACCTCGGGCGGAGCCGGTTCGAGGCCTTCGCGTCGCACGAGGTCGCCGACCGCTTCGATCTCTGCCGCGACCCGGCCAGCGGGTCCTTCGTGGACCATCAGCAGCAGCCCGCGATCCCCCGCCGTATCCGCGGTCACGTCCCGGAAGTTCCTGCCGACCTCGGAAGCGTCGTATTGGCGCATCACGGGAGGAAGCCAGTCGGCCTGGACGATGGCCCGTTGGGCCTCGAATCCCGCCGCCAGCGTCGGGGTATACCAGGCACTGAAGGCCCGTTCTTCGGGCTGGCGTCGAAGCTTGAGGGTCGCGCCGGTGACGATCCCCATGGTTCCCTCGGCACCGAGAAGCAGATGACGGAGATCGGGGCCGGCCGCGGCGCGGGGGGCCTTTCCGAGCTGGACGAGGTCGCCGTCGGGCAGGACGGCTTCGATCGAGTAGACGATGTCCTCGATGTTGCCGTAGGCGGTCGAGAACTGGCCAGCCGCGCGGGTCGAGATCCAGCCGCCGACCGAGCTGATCGCGATCGATTGGGGCCAATGTCCGATCGTGAGGCCCCTCGCCGCGACCGCTTCCTCGGCCTCGAGTCCGTTCGTGCCGGCGTCGAAGGAGGCGAGAAGATTCGTCTCGTCGATCTCGCGAACCCGGTTCATGGCGCCGAGGTCGACCAGGATGACCGAGGGATCGGGCTGGATCCCGCCGCAGACCCCCGAGCCGAGTCCGAAGGGGACGAGGGGCGTCTTCGATTCGTTGGCGATCCGGACGATGGCCTGGACATCGGCCACGGATCGCGGCCGAACGACGACGCCCGGCCGGGCGAGTTCCTCGCCTCGCCAATCGCGAAGATGGGCGACGACCCAGTAGTCGAAACGCCTTTCGTCGAGGGTGTCCGGATCGGTATGGACCCTGTCCTTTCCGATCTGGTCGATGAGGGAATCGAGGACCCCGGGCTTCATCGTCGTCTGCTCCTTGTCCGGCTTTCGCTCGAGCGCTGCTGGCCCCTGCTTCGAATCGATGAGACGCGACCGGAAGACCCCGTCGAGGCATCTTGTCCGGGCGCCCGGTCGGGGCGCGTGTCACGCCGCGCGATCCGCGCGAGTGGTCAAGAGGCCTCGTCCTGGCGAGGGGAAGCGGCGCTTTCATGGCGGGCCGCCTTCCGTGCCCGTTCGAACAAGACGTTATTGCTTTCATGGCGGCGTCGACAGGCCTCGATCTCGGTTCGACGCCGGGTCTCGCTCCAGGCGAGCTCCCGGGCCATCTCGTCGGCCGCTTCCTCGAGCTTGGAAAGGCCCGCATCGACATCGAAGAAGGCCCGTGCCGACCGTCGGATCCAATAATCCTCGAGGCGGAGCACGCCTTCCCGTCGCACGGCCTGGCGGACCTCGGCCCGGAGATCCCCTCCGTCGGCGGCCACCTCGGCCGCTTCCGAACCGTAGAGTTCGGCGAGTCGATCCGGCTGCCGATGGCCCGACCGGGCCTCGTCGTCCACGGGCAGAGCCGGGAGGTCTCCGCCGACGAGCGGACGTTCCTCGCCGGCTGGCGCGAAGGCGCCTCGTCCCTGCTCGTTCTCGATCCGCTCGACGACCGTGTCCGTCACGCGTTCGACCATCCGGCGATAGGCGGTGAGTTTTCCGCCGGCAATCGAAAGAATGCCCCCCGGTCCCGTCCAGACCTCGTCACGTCGGGAGATCTCGGAGGGGCTCTTGCCCTTCTGGGAAACGAGTGGCCGCAGGCCCGTCCATGAGGAAACGATGTCGGCAGGCGTGATCGGGTCCGTTCGGAAGGACCTCGAAGCGGCCTCCAGCAGGTAGTCCACGTCTGCGGTCTCGATCGCGGGCCAGTATTCGCGGGCGTCATGAAACGTGTCGGTCGTTCCGAGATAGACCACTTCGCCGCGTGGAACGGCGAAGACCGGACGCTTGTCGATCGCGTTCATCAGGACGGTCCGGGAGATCGGAAGGCGTTCCCGGGGCAGGACCAGATGGATGCCCCGGGTCAGCGCGAGTCGGGGTGTCTCGTCGGCCGATTCGAGCGCGCGAATCGCGTCGACCCAGGGGCCGGCAGCGTTCACGATGACGCTTCCGCGAACGAAGGCGCCGAGGCTTTCGCCCTCGAGGACGCTTTCGCAATGGACTCCGACGGCCCGTCCGTTTTCGAGTTCAATCGACGTGACGGGTGCGTACGTGAGGATCCGGGCGCCATCCCCCGCGGCGCTGCGCGCGTTGGCGAGGGTGAGGCGGGCATCGTCGGTCAGGAACTCGAAGTAGACGACGGCACCGTGACTGCCCTGGATCGCGGCCAGGGGTTCCCGTTCCGCGAGCTCCGCCGCGCTCCAGACTTCATGGCGTTCGTCGGGCGGAATCTTTCCGAGTTTCTCGAAGGCCCACATCGCGGCGCGGAATCTCGCCATGCCGGTGGTCGAGCGCGTCGGCAGGAGAAAGGGCATGAAGCGGGTCAGATGAGGGGCGATCCGCCGCAGGATCTGGCGTTCGGTGGCGGCTTCGCGGACGAGCGCGACATCTCCCTGCGCGAGGTAGCGCAGCCCGCCATGGATCATCTTGGAGCTGCGGCTGCTCGTTCCGGAGGCGAGGTCCCGGGCTTCGAGAAGCGCCACGCGGAGGCCACGCGCGGCGGCCGCCCGAGCGAGTCCGGCTCCGGTGATGCCGCCTCCGATCACGATCAGGTCGTGGGTCTCCTGCTCGAGGTCGCGGAAGGCGCGAGCGCGATCGCGGAAATCGAGGTCGCCGGGCCGTCGGGATCGCCGGCTGGACGGGCCTTGTCGGGCCGGGACGTTCCGGGGGAGGGGCTGGCTGGCGCGGGTCATGACGGACATACAATACACTCAAGTAAAGTGCCATGGTGATGAGACTTGATCATGATATGATGACCGGATGCAGCTCCGACAACTGCGGCATTTCGAGGCGCTGTACCGGCTCCGGAGCTTCATCGCAGCGGCCCGGGAACACGGTGTGACCCAATCGGCGCTGAGCCGGAGCCTCCAGAAGCTCGAATCCGATCTCGGTCAGCGCCTCTTCGACCGCTCGACCCACGCCGTCGAACCCACCGCCGCAGCCGAGGGTCTGATCGGTCGTGCGAGGGACGTGATCGACTCCGTCCTCGCCTTCGAAGAGGAGGCGGGGCGATTGCGGGGGGGCACGACCGGCCACGTCCGGGTCGGTACGGGGCCCTATCCCGCGCAGCCGCTGCTGACCGAATCGATCCGTTCGTTGTCGGATCAGCATCATGGCGTCCAGGTCAGCGTCGTCGCGGGAACGGCCCGGGATCTGCTGACGTCGCTGCTCGGGCGCGAGCTCGAATTCGTCGTCTGCGACATGAGCAAATACGAGGATTCGCCGGCGGCCCAGGAGATCGAGGTCATCCCGCTTCCCTCGGAACCCCTGGTCGTCGTGCTGTCGACCGACCATCCCTTCGCGCAGGCGGAGGTCGACATGCACGAACTCGCCGCTTCGCCCTGGGCGATGCCCACGCCGGCGCCGATCCGGGCACGCGACCTGCCACGCCCTTTCGATCAGGCCCTCGCGGAAGGCCGCTTTCCCTTCTACCGCCTCGAAACCACGGCGGCCTGTCTCGAGCTCGCTCGTGCCGGACGTGCGATCACGATGGTCCCACGTTCCCTGGGCCTCGCCGCCTGTCGCGACGGTCGCCTCGTCCATCGCGAGACACCGCCGTCGATGCGCACGAACGACGGCATCCATCTCGTTCGCCAGCGAACACGATCGCCCTCGACGCAGCTGCTGATCGACGAGATCATCACGGTTGCCGGCGAGCTCGCCGATGCGAACGGGGAGGCGTCGTGGAATCGGAACTGAATGGCCTCGCGTTCGCGCTTCTGCTCACGTCGCTTTTCGTCCTGCGCTTTCGCGGCTGGAAGAAACCGTGGGCCGTCGCCGCCTATTTCGCGTTCTTCGTCACGCTCGAAATCGCGGCTTCGCATTATTTCATGCCGCCGGGCGCGTTCGGTCCGGGTCTGGCCATCGTCTGCTTCGTGCTCACGATCCCCGTCCTCATCGCGGCCTACCTGGTCTGGCGACACGAACAGCGCCACGACGAATCGGGCGATTGAGTCGTTTCCTCGAACGCCTCCGCGCGTGGGCGTTTCCGGAGAGGATCTCACGCGACCTCAGCTGAGCGCTCGTCAGTTCCCATGGTTCCTCCTCGGGAACGCATCGGCCGTGTCGTTCCATGTTATGCTGGGGGAAACGAACGAGTACCGGCGAGGTAACCCATGGGATTCCGATTGCTCGCGTTTCTTCCGGTCGCGCTCCTGTTGACCATGCTCTGCCTGCTCACCGCTTCGACGCTGGTTTCGGCGATCGAAGTGCCGTTTCCCGAGGTCCGTCCCGGATCCATCGATCTGCGCCTGCACGAGACGAGTTGTGATGTCCTGGCTCGGGAGATCCGCGACCTCGGCCACCGCGCGACGGATTGCGACCGGGACCTGCTCTGTCTCGATTCGCCGATCCTCTGTCCGATCCTGTTCGGGAAGGAGGAGGCGCGCGAGTACGCGCGCCTGCAGGCGCGTTTCGACCGGGACTGCTCCGGGAGACGTTCCGGCACGCAGGTCCCGTGGGATGCGCAGCGGCGTTTCGAGGCGGAGCTCGCCTACTGTGATCCGCAGGGCGTCCGAGGTGGATCGGGCGCGATGACTCCGCGGATCGAGCCGTCCCGTTTCTTGTTCTGATCCGGACACTCGATTCCGACTCTGCCCGCGTGTGTGCCCGCGATGATCCCGCTCGAGCGGGCAAGGCGCGCGGCGCGTTCTGGATCGCGACCGAGGGGTCGACGAGGCGGTCTCTAGCGAAGCGAGACGGTTCCGTTCGAGGTCCGAAGCCGGATCGGGATGCCACCCCGACCGATGCGACCCCGGACGCGGCCATTCGGGTCGGTCACGACGTCCGTCAATTCGAGATCGTTGCGGATATGTCCGTTCTCGACGCGGATGTCGACGTCGACGTCGGGCTTTTCGGGCAGGTCGAGGACGATCCGTCCATTGCTCGTGACGAGCGAGACGCCGACCTCCCCGAGTTCGTCGACGGAAGCCCGGATGATTCCGTTCGAGGTCGAGGCCTCGATCGAGCCCTCGTGGCCTTCGATCTCGATCTTTCCGTTGCTCGAGCGGGCGCGCAGATGCCCTCGCGTGCAGCGACAGGTCACCTTGGCGTTGGCCGTCATGACCTCGACGTCGCCCGTGATCTCGCGGATCGAGACGGAACCGTTGCTCGAACGCGCACGGACGGAACGCTCGAGTCCCTCGACGCAGATCTTGCCGTTCGTCGAGCCGAGGGAAACCCGGGTGTCGACCGGGACCCGGAGTTCGATGTGGGCCACCGCATGACGCGAGCATTTTCGCGGGATCTGGACCTCGATTTCGAGGGTGTCGGCCGAGCTCGAACTCTGGAGCCGGATCGAGTCGAGGAGTTTCGCGGCGAGATCCGGACAGTCGGCCCGGACGCTCTTCCGGATGCGGATCTCGATGTCTTCGCGGTCCTCGCCGATGATCCGGGTCCTGCCGTTGGCGTTGTAGAGGTGGATGGCGCGGCCGGGCGGGGTCGGAACGACGAGACATTCCTCGTCGGTCGCATGCTCGGCCCAGGGCATCTTCGAGAAGAAACTGCGCAGCAGGCCACCGAAGCCGGGTCCAGCCGTCGGATCCGGGTTTCCGTCGAGGATTCCTTTCGGGTCGTCTCTACGGGGGAACTTCATGGAGAGGTTCCTTTGAGTGGGGGGGAATGACTCAATGGAAGCGCCTCGGATCGTCGTCCTTGGGGTTCTTCCGCCAGCGTTCGCGTCGGTCCTCGTGATGGACGGCGCGGATCTTCTGACGCATGCGATACCGTCGCCATTTCAGCAGCAGGGATTGCAGGGTCGGAGCGCCCGGGGTCCGGCCTTCGTTCACGAGATAGATCCAGCCGATCAGGACGCCCGCGAGGTGGCCGACATGGCTGACGTTGCTCGATCCACTCGACATCCACTCGAGCACGAAGATCAGCGGAATCAGGTAGATCGCCTTCATCGGGATCGGCGGAAAGAGCAGCATGATCGTACGATCCGGCCAGATGAAGGAATAGGCGAGCAGGACGCCCATGACGGCACCCGAGGCGCCGAGGGTATTTCCGTAGACGACACTGGCGGGCGATCCGATCCCCAGCATGCCGACGAGAAAGGGCAGGGTGGCGATGATGAAGCCGGCGCCCACGCCGCAGACCAGGTAGTAGCGGAGAAAACGCTTGTCCCCCCAGAGCAGGGCCACGGGCGAACCGAACATCCAGAGCATGAACATGTTCATCGCGATGTGGAGGATCGAGCCCGGACTGTGCAGCCACATGTAGGTGAAGATCCGCCAGAGCTGGAAGTCGCCCCATACGGCGGCCGGCTGGACCACGCCGAAGGCCGTGACGTTGAAGCCCAGGGAGGGGCCCATCAACTGTGCGATGTAGACCAGGCCATTCGCGATCATCAGGTTCTTGATGATCTCGGGCGTCTGGGGGGGGCCGAAGCTCATTTGCGCGCCGCCGCGTCCGTACAATGTCGACACTCCGTTCGATTCGGGGTCGGACACGCTTCCACTCGGAGCGCGACGGATCACCCAGGATCGTCAAGCTGGAATAGAGTAGGAAACCGCTGCCCCGGAATTGGTGTCGGCGGGACGGGCGCGTCCTCCCGCAGGACCGCCAGAGAGTAAGGATCGTTGAATCCCGGGTCAACGAAGGCCCTTCGGGATTGCATCGGAATTCCGCGGGGTTCCGCCCGGTCGCGGTCCGCCAGGCAGGATCCCCGAGGGGCCAAGAAAAGCAACGGGCAGACGAAAGCGATCGGATCGGGCGACCGGCTGCGATTTCGCGGCGGTCGCCGGGGCGGCAAGCGTCGCCTCTACCCGCGCGCGTCGAGCAGCCGGGCCGCGAGCATCAATCCGGCCAGGGATTTCCCGTCGAAGACCTCGGCCCGGCGGATCGCTTCGAGCGCCTCGTCGAAGGGCATGGGGACGAGTTCGATGATCTCATCGGGTTCGAGGGCCTGGCGATCGGGCTCGAGATCGAAGGCCGCGAAGAGATGGATCACCTCGTCGGTGAATCCCGGGGAGGTCCAGATCGCGCCCAGCTTCTCGAGCCGACCCGCGCGATATCCCGTCTCCTCGATCAACTCGCGTGCGGCGCAGACTTCGGGCGTCTCGCCGGGATCGAGCTTGCCGGCCGGAATCTCCAGCAGCTCGCCCCCGGTCGCGAAGCGATACTGGCGGATCATCAGGACGCGGTTCGCGTCGAGGAAGGGAACGATCGCCGAGGCCCCCGGATGCCGGACCAGATCGAGATCGACCCGCCTCCCGTTGGGCAGCTCCACGGTCTCCGTGATCAGCTCGAAGCGCGCACCGCGATGGACTCTTTCCTCACCCATGCTCCCGTCCTTCCTCCTCGGGTCCTGACGATTTCCGGTCCGGGCCGCTCCGGCACTCGGCGTCGGGGCAGGGTAGGCTGCCTGGGATGAGTCCGCGCCCCTTCGAACGACCCGCGACGATCGCTCTTCCCGAGGCGCCCGATCTGCCTTCGGGTGCGGCGCTGGACGGCCTCTGGCTGCCCGAGACGGGAGAAGGCGGAGCGCGCGGAGGCGCCGTCATCGCGGCGCCCCATCCCCTGATGGGGGGCAGCATGGAATCGCCGGTCACGACGGAGATCGCGCTCGCGATGAGTGACGTCGGATTCGTATCGCTCCGCTTCGATTGGCGTGGGGTCGGCGGCAGCGCGGGGATCGCGTCAGGAGAGAGTGACGATGCGGACGTCGACTACCGTGCGGCCCTCGCGTTCATGCGGGAATCCGTTTCCGGTCCGGTCATCGCCTGTGGCTATTCCTGGGGTGCATTGGCGGCTGCGCGCGTCGCACCCGGGGAACCAGGGGTCCAGAGGCTCGTCCTGGTCGCCCCGCCGCCGGCCATGCTCGAGGGATCCCGGTTGGCGGATGGCGCGATGTCGATTCTCGTCATCGCCGGCGACCGCGACGAAACCGTTCCCGAAGAGGCCCTGCGCGAGACCTTCGCGGGAAACGATCGCGTCCAGATCGACATCCTCGAAGGCGTCGATCATTTCTTCATGACGGGACTGGCCGGAATCGGCCATCGGATCCGGAACTGGTTCGAATCGGCTGACTGATCGCCGGCCGTCCGACGCCCGTTCCCGAGCGGCGTCCGGTCCCGCTTCCGATCAGCTCGCGATCGGAAGGCCGATCCGGAAACACGCGCCCCGTTCGCGGCGGTTGTGGACCTCGATCGTGCCGGCGGCCTCCTCGACGATGCGT
>DRKE01000296.1 GCA_011051925.1 Deltaproteobacteria bacterium | reverse complement strand
GGATCCCGGTGGCCGCCCTCTCGAAACTGCGCGTACTCGTCTCGCTCCTCGCGAGACTCCCCCCTCCCGCCCCGACCTCGGGACGCCTCGATCACAGCGCCGCCCCTGCCTCTCTCGGGATCGACTCGTGCCGAACTGCGTAGAGGTTCGCCAACACGGACATCGTCTGCGCCCTGGCCCGATTCTTCCCGAGCCCGCGCGAGTCAGCCTTTCCTACTCCTTCGCGTCCCCGTTGTAGCGGAGTACCCGGACACGCTCGAGCGTGACGAGCCCCGCTCCGATGATCTCTTCGAGATGGGGCAGGAAATCCCGGATCTTCTCCTCGGCATCCACGATCTCGACCACGATGGGCAGATCTCCGGAAAGGCGGAGCACCTTGGCTGTATGGAGTCGGCTGTTCTTTCCGAACCCCATGGAACCGCGGAGGACCGTCGCTCCGGCGAGGTGTCTCTCGCGGGCGAGCAGGACGATCGCTTCGTAGGTCGGCTTGCCATGGACCCGGTCGCTTTCTCCGAGATGGATGCGCAATAGCGTGGCTTCTTCGGGAATCGTCATGTCAGGCTCCGTGGGTGAGGGTGGCGAGGCGCATGCCTGCGAAGATGGCGACGAGCCCGAGACCATTGCTGAGGCCCAGGTTCCAGGCGGCCTGGGCCCATTCCCCGTCCGAGAGCAGGTTTCCCGTCTCGAGGCCGAAGGTCGAGAAGGTCGTGAAGCTTCCCAGGAAGCCCACGAGGAGGGCCATGCGGAATTCCTCGCGGATCAGGACGGGGCCGGCGAGTACGCTCGCGAGCCAGCCGATCAGCAGACAGCCCGTGAGGTTCACGATCAGCGTTCCGAGCGGGAATGAACCGGCCGTGAGGTTCTGGCCCCACCCCGCGACGAGATAGCGGGCCATTGCGCCGACGGCGCCGCCCAGGGCGATGAAGAGGAGCTTCGTCATGATCGATTCTCGCGTGGTTCTTCGAGGAGTTTCCGCATCTCCGGAGGCTGGATCTGATAGGCCCGGCCACAGAAGTCGCAGACGATTTCCTGGTCCTCTTCGTTTTCGACGAGTTCGGCGAGTTCCCCTTCTTCGAGCAGCGAGAGGGTTCGCAGGGCCCGATCGTGGGAGCAGGGGCAATCGAAACGGGGGGTCATCGCGTGGCGTTCGCGGGAACCGAGACCCTCGAGCAGGCGATCGACGAGCGCATTCGCGTCGACCGGATCCTCGAGCAGGCGGGAGAGACTCGGCAGTGCCGCGATGTTCGCTTCGACCCGCGAGAGATCGGCGTCGCTCGCGTCGGGAAGCGCCTGGACGAGGAACCCGCAGGCCGCGACGTCCCGCATCGCGGGGCCGAGGGAAACGCCCAGGCCCATCGACGAAGGCGTCTGTTCGCTTTCGGTCAGGTAGAGCGTCAGGTCACCCGCGATCTCGCCGGAGACCAGCGGAACCGTCCCCGTGTAGGGCGTGCGCCAGCGAGGACGATGGCGCACGACGTTCAGCGGGCCCTGCCCGATCGCCCGGGCGATGTCGGGGGTTCCATCGGCCAGGCGGAGTTCGACGTCCGGGTGCTGGACCGTTGCGCGGACGCGCGCTCTCGAATCCGCGATCGCGGTCAGCGTGCCGAGGGGCCCGTCACCGCGGAATTGCAGCTGGACCGATTCGACGTTGGCCTCGTCGGCCTCGTCGGCCGCACTCCCGACGGCGATCAACACGGCGCCCATCATCGCCCGTCCCAGGGCATGGGCCGCGGTCGGTGCGTGATCGCGGAGGGAAAGGGCCTCGGCGACCAGTTCGCTCGCGATGAGGGTCTTCACGGCGATCCCACCGGATTCGGAGATCGTCCGCACGAGTTCGTCGGGGCGGGCGGTCGCTCGCGGCTCGATTCGGGGCGTCGTTCCGGACATCGGGATCGAGCATAGCCCGGACGCGGTCAGTCGACGCGATCCCAGGTCTCGAAGGTGAAGGCGTGGGGATGGCGATCGTCGACCGGGCGTTCATCGCGGGCGACACAGCGCCAGCTCCTTTCGTCGATCTCCGGAAACCAGGTGTCGCCGGGTGGCTCGGCATCGACCCGGGTCAGGTAGATCCGGTCGGCGAGGGCCAGTCCCTCTCGATAGAGGGCCTCGCCGCCGGCGATGAAACACTCCCTGAAGGCCCGTTCGCGGGCGCGATCGAGAGCGGCGGCCAGGTTCGGAAAGAACTCGACCCCCGGAACCGGTTCCTGGGGACGCCGGCTCAAGACGTAGTTCTCCCGGTTCGGCAGGGGGCGCCGGTTCAGCTCCTCGAAGGTCTTGCGACCCATCACCACGCAATGACCGGTCGTCACGTCGCGAAAGAAACGCTGGTCGTCGGGAAGTCGCCAGGGAATCGCGCCGCGATGTCCGATCACGCGATTGCGAGCTGCTGCGACGACCAGGGAGATCCGCATCGACATGCTCTAGACGGCGATCGGTGCGACGATTCGGGGATGGGGGTCGTAGCCTTCGAGCTTGAAATCGTCGAAGCAGAAATCGAAGAGCGATTTCACGGCGGGATTGAGCCACATCCGCGGGAGCGGTCGCGGTTCGCGCGTGAGCTGCTCCCGTGCCTGATCGAAATGGTTCCGATAGACATGGGTATCGCCGAGGGAGATGATCAGCTCGCCGGGTTCGAGGTCGGTCACCTGCGCGATCATCATGGTCAGCAGGGCGTAGGACGCGATGTTGAAGGGCAGGCCGAGGAAGACGTCGCAGCTCCGCATCGTCATCGCGCAGTGGAGCCGTCCGGCGGTCACGTTGAACTGGAAGAGCAGGTGGCAGGGCGGCAGCTTCATCGCGTCGAGTTCACCGACGTTCCAGGCCGAGAGGACGAGTCGGCGCGAATCGGGATCCTTGCGGATCTGGTCGATCAGGCGGCTCAGCTGGTCGATTTCGACCGGGGCATCGGATTCCGAACCCTCGATCGGCGCGGCACGCCACCTTCGCCATTGCGCGCCGTAGACCGGCCCGAGCTCGCCCGATTCGTCCGCCCATTCGTCCCAGATCGTGACGCCACGCGCCTGGAGCGAGCGGGCATTGGTATCCCCCGAGATGAACCAGAGCAGCTCGTGGATGATGCTCTTCGTATGGACCCGCTTGGTCGTGAGGAGCGGGAAACCGCCGGTCTCCGGCGAGAGATCGAAGCGCAGCTGGCGCCCGAAGACGCTTCGCGTACCCGTTCCCGTCCGGTCGTTCTTGTCGACACCGTTCTCGAGGACGTCCCGGAGCAGATCGAGATAGGCTCTCATCGAAGCGGCAGTCTAACATGAAGTATTTCGTGGTTCATCTCGCGGAGTTCATCTTTCGAGTGCGTCGTCGAGGAAGTAGTTGAAATCCTCGGACTCCTCTCCGTGGAGCAGTTCGTAGGCATGGGCGGGGCTTTTCGAATCGAAGAGTTGATCCTGGAAGGATCGATCGCTTCCGACCGTACGGGCCAGTGCCGCGAGGACCTGCAGATGCCGATCCCGCTCTTCCGGTGCCGTGCCGAGGAGAACCATGCAGTGGACCGGACGGCCATCGGGGGTCTCGAAATCGAGACCATCGCGCGAGAGCGCCATCACGCCGACCATCGGTTCGCCTTCGGGCAGGATGCCGTGGGGGACGGCGAGTCCGCCTCCGAGACAGGTCGAGCCCTGGCGCTCGCGTTCGAGCACGCTCGAGAGGAGCCCCTCGCGGTCGATGCCCCGGATCTCATGCGTGCGAAGCAGCCTGTCCACCAGACGTGAGATCGCGGCTTCCTTCGTGGGCGCCCGGAAGTCGGTCATGATGTGTTCTTCCTGCAGGAAGTCGATCAACCGCAGCCGGTCGCGGCCGATCTCCCCGGCCCGGGTGAGGGCGATCCGGGTCAGGACGGGACCGATGATCTCGTTGATCGTGACGACCGAAAGGACGACGGCGGCGAAGAGATCGGCGACGTCGCTGAAGCGCGGATCGTCCTGGATCAACAGGACGAGACCGACGGCGACGCCGGCCTGGGGGATCAGCGCGAGGCCGAGATTCTTCCGGACCCGGTCGGTCGCCTGGGCCATCCGGAGCGCGAGATCGGCAGAGACCATCTTGCCGACGAAGCGGGCGGCAAAATAGAGGACGATGAGCACGCCGGCATGTTCGAGGTGTTCGAACGAAAGGTGCATGCCGGCGAGCGTGAAGAAGACCGTCAGGATCGCGGGTTCGAAGTTGGCGAAGACCGTGTCGACGAGATGGTTCCGGCTGGGCGTGATGTTGGTCTGGACGGCCCCGAGTACGAGGCAGGCGAGCATGGCGGAGTAGCCGAGCGCCGAAGCCAGACCCGAGGTCAGGACGAGGGCCACGACCGCAGCGGTGGCGAGCCGCTCGGGACCGCGGGCGACGCGGGTCACGCGGTCGAGCGCGACCGCGGCCAATCCGCCCAGCGCGACGGGGCCGGCGAGCTGGACCCATACGCCATTGGCTTCGGGTCCGGCCGGACCGGCTCCGGAGAACCCGCTGCCGAGCGCGGCACGACAGACCTCGAAGAGGACGATGCAGGCCGTATTGTTCAGGGCGACCGCGGCCGTCAGGGTCTTCACGAAGACCCCCTTCGATCGTGTCTCGCGGATCAGGGCGACGATCGTCGCGGGAGCCGTCGCGATCGAAATGGCGCCGAAGAGCACGGCGAGTTCGAAGCTCGCGCCACCCAACCCGTAGGTTGCGGAGAAGACCAGCAGCGGCGTCACTGTCGACTCGGCGACGACCAGATAGGAGAGTCGACGGACCGCATTCCGCAACCGCTGGACATGGAGATGGGCACCGACGGTCGCCGCGATCAGGCCGAGCGCGATGTCCGTGAGGGGCTCGAGCCCCGCCAGCGATTCCGACCCGAACAGGTCCAGGCCGGCATGCCCGATCAACACCCCTCCGACGATCTGACCGGTGATGCCGGGCAGATGGACGCGCCGCGCGAGGGCGCCGAAAAGGCTGCCGGCCATCAGGACGATGGCCAGCAGCAACAGCGGCTCCGCGTGGTGGAGCGCGTCGATCACGGGCTGGAGGGCTGGGTTCATCGAGTGGATTCCCTCGTCCGTCGCGACGAGAGAAGAGAAGTTATCCCAGATACGCCTTGCGGGGCTTCGGGCAAGGAGCCGATGGGCAAGGAAGGGGATCGTCCCGGCAGCTGGAGTGGAAGCCGGGGGAAGGACGTCTCAGCCGACGGCGCCGTCGACGAGATTCCGGATCACGCCGATACCGCCGGCCCAGGTTCCGATCAGGCTGCCCAGCGTCGTCAACACGAAGACGAGGAAGATCCGCATCAGTCGGCTCTGCCACCAGCGTCGGGGATCGGCCAGATCGTCTCCGATCGTGCTGAAGTCGCCGACGCGTGGAGGACGCGCCCAGAGCTGCGTGAACGCGGCGACATAGCCCGCGCCGATCAGTGGCGTGAGGCTGGTGAAGGGTGCCGAGAAGGCAGCCGCGAGAATGGTCAAGGGATGGCCGAGGGCGATCGCGGCGCCGAGACCGGAGGGAATCGCATTGGCGAGGAACCAGATCATCGCGTTCTCACCGGCGGCCTCGGGACCCTGCAGGATCGCGATCGCGACGATCGATCCGACGATGACGGCCGGAATGCTCCAACCGACGAACTTCCAGATCCAACCGTTGGCGGGGATGGAGGTGATCTCGTCCATGTCCGCGAGTTCTTCGCGTTCGAGTCTCTTCTTCATCCCGTCGATATGGCCCGCCCCGACGACGGCGACGATCCTCCGTCCCTCGCTCTTCAGGATTTCGTGGGCGAGATAGGCGTCGCGTTCGTCGATCAGGACACGCTTCAGGTCCGGCATCATGCGGCCGAGTTCGTTCATGACCTCGGTCACGACGTCCTGATCGCGGATCCTGGCAAGCTCGTCCTCCGACACCTCGGGGCTGTCGAAGACGCCGACAGCGATCTCGGCGAGCAGCCGGATCCGCTGCCACCACGAGATCGATTGCCAGGCGCGTCGCAGCGTGATCCGCACGTCACGATCGCAGAGCACCATCGGGATGCCGTTTTCCTCGGCCACTTTCGCCGCTTCGATGAGTTCGCTGCCCGGCGCGACGCCCAACTTCAGGCCGAGCCGGCGCTGATAGGAGGCCAGGGCGAGATTCAGCAGCAGCGTGGCGAGCTGCTTGTTCTGAAGCACCTCGCGAAGGTCCTGTTCGGCGAATTTCTTTTCCTGGGAGAGCGCCTCATAGCGTCCCTCGTCGAGCTCGATGCAGACGGCATCGGGTTTCTCGCGCTCGATGATCTCGCGGACCAGATCGACCGAGCGCCGCGAGACATGGGCGGTTCCGACGAGCCAGATCTCCCGCCCGGCGATCTCGACGCGATGGACATCTCCCGAATCCTCCTCCGCACGTCCGATCTCTTCAGCCTGGTCTTCCTGACTCATCGATTCTCCACGAGCCGCGTTCCGGCCACGGCTCGGGCTGGGGACGGCGATCGTCCGGTGGGGCGAGAGAATGCGCTCCGCGATCGCCCGGGGCAACCGGAATCGGTCTCATCGGCTGATGGGGGAATCGAGTGAAGCTCGCGGCATCCCCGGGGCATTCCGGAGGCGCCAGGCGAGTCGTGCCGCGAAGAGCAGGGCGAGAACGCCGCCATGAACGATCGCGGGGCGGTAGTCGGCCTTGATCAGCCAGAAATGGTGGACGACGCCGAGCAGGGCCGCCAGATAGACGCCCTGATGGAGGCGGATCCAGCGTTTCCCGAGTCGGGTCATGGCACTCCGGGTCGAAGTCACGGCCAACACGAAGAGGAGACTCCAGGCGGCCATGCCCGCCATCACGTACGGCCGTTCGGTCAGGTCCTCGGCGATCGCGTTCCAATCGAGGCCGAGATCGACCAGCGCCCAGATGGCAAGATGGGTGCAGGCGTAGGCGAAAGCGATCAGACCGAAGGTCCTTCGGAGAGGGGCGATCCCTCGCCAGCCGAACCAGCGGCGCGCGGGCGTGATGGCCAGGGAAAGCAGGAGGAAGCGGAGCCCCCCGTCCCCGGTCAGATGGGTGATCTCCTCGATCGGATTCGCGCCCGGCCCCTCTGTCACGAAACGGAACGCCAGCAGCAGGGGCGGCAGGATCGCGATGGCGATCGCGATCCCATGGATCGGAAGGCGGGTCATCGGTCAGAAATTCCGCCGCAGGTCCATGTCGGCATAGAGCGACGCGACCTGGTCGGCATAACCATTGAAGGGAAGCGTCGGTCGCTTCCGGAATTCGCCGAGTCGTCGTTCGCGGGCCTGGCTCCAGCGCGGATGGGCGACTTCCGGATTCACGTTGGCGTAGAACCCGTATTCGTCCGGCGCGAGATCGTTCCAGCTCGTATGCGGTCGTTTCTCGGAGAAATGGATCCGGACGATCGACTTGATGCTCTTGAAGCCGTATTTCCAGGGCACGATCAAGCGGAGTGGAGCGCCGTTCTGGTTGGGCAGGACGCGGCCATACATGCCGACGGCGAAGATCGAGAGGGGATGCATCGCTTCGTCCATGCGCAGGCCTTCACGATAGGGCCAGTCGATGACGCGCCTGCGCTGTCCAGGCATCTGTTCGGGATCGAAGAGCGTTTCAAAGGACACGAAACGGGCCTTCGAGGTCGGTTCGAAGCGTGCGAGCACGTCGCCCAGGGGAAGACCGATCCAGGGCACGACCATCGACCAGGTCTCGACACAGCGGAAGCGGTAGATCCGTTCTTCGAGACGCGAGGGCGTCAGGATCGTCTCGAGGGGAACGCGGCCCGGTTTCGCGACCTCACCGTCGACCACGACCGACCAGGGCTCGGTCCGCAGGCGACCGGCATGGCGGGCGGGGTCCTTCTTGTCCGTCCCGAACTCGTAGAAATTGTTGTAGCGCGTCGCATCGCGTTCGCGGGTCGGTTTCTCGTCGACGCGGAATTCCGGGGGAGCGGGGGCGACGTTCGGGAGGCGTCGGCGATCCGAGGCCCCGGCGGCCTCCTTCGAAGCCGCGTCCGCCTCGTTCGCCGCCGGGCAACCTGCGAGGCTGGCACCGATCGCGGCCGTTGCCCCGAGGCGCAGGAGGGACCGGCGGTTCAGGAAGACCGCTTCGTCGGTCACATCGGATTCTGGAATCTGCGGGATCTTCATCGGTCCGTTCCCTTCAACTCGAGGGGGTGCCCGCCGATCGCTGCGACGGGACCCCCGTGGGCGGAATGCCGGGGCATGGCTGGCGGGTGTCGCCGGTCGCATGCGTCCACATGGTCTTCCCTGCAGGGACTCATGAGTGCTCTCTTCCTGCTCTGGGCATGATTCGCCAGGCCGGTTCCTCGGGTTACAGATTGATCGGCTTCGAGTCGATGGAGGTTGGGAGAAAAACGCGCGCTGCCCCGGCCGCCAGACCCCATCCGAGGAATGAGACCGTGAAACCCGATCCCCAGCACCGCATCGAAATCCCCTCATGGAAGACACGCCCGCAGCGGCTCTGGATCGTCCTCCCTCTGGCTGTCCTGCTGGCGTCCCTGCCCGGTACGGCTTCGGCCCGGGACACGGCCGCACGGAAGCTCGGGCGCGGCGTGGCCAACCTGTCGCTCGGTGTGCTCGCGATTCCCGGCGAGATCGTCGAGACGACCCGGGAGAACGGGCCCTTCGTCGGTGCAACCTGGGGCTTCACGAAGGGTGTCGGGATGCTGGTCGCCAGCGAAGTCGTCGGCCTGTGGGAAGTCTTGACGTGTCCCTTCGAGACGCCCCCGCGCTTCGAGCCGATTCTCGAGCCCGAGTTTCCCTGGGGCTATTTCTACGAGAGCGACCGTGCCCGCTCGGCCCGCGCACTTCGCGAAGCCCGTCGGGAATCGCGATCATCGCGCAAACGGTAGGAAGCGGCGTCGAAGGCGGTCGACGAGTCCGGGCGTGATCACGTCCTGGAAATCCTCCAGCCCCAGCTCGAGCCGCACGGCGCCATCGACGTGTTCGATCCGGGTGAGCCGTGTCTGGGGCGCCAGCCGCGGAAGCGGGATGTAGGTCCGGAAGAGCGAGACGAGTCGGGCCCGCATGCCGAGGAATTCCGCGTGTCGCGGCCGAAGCACGAACCAGCCACGCTGGATGCGCAGTTCGGTCTCGGTTCTGCTGATCGGGAAACCGCCGACCTTCATCTCGAATTCGATGGCCCCCTCGACGAGGCGCAGATCGAAAGGGGCGCGAGCGCGTCGCAGCCAGCGATCGACAAGGCGCTGATCGATCGAGAGCTCGATTCGCGGCCGCGTCGTCTCGAACCGGGCCGGCAGGCCGGGAACGAACTGGAAGCGATCGGCCTGCAGGACCAGTCGGTCGAAGGGGAGTGCCAGGATCGCGACCCCGGCCAGTTCGAGGCGCACGCCTTCGAAGACGCCACGAACCGAATCGGCGAGGGCGCCCTCCCAGCTCACCCGGGCCGGCATCTTCAGATAGGCGCTCAGCAGATCGTCGATCGCATCAGAGCGCACGACATCCTCCCTCCGGTAGCCGGATACCCGGCCACCCCGCGCCGGGTCCCATCGATCCATGCCGGAGCATTGACCCGATCGGATCGTCGCAGGATCATGCGGTGTCCGCCCTGTGTCGATCCGGAATCATGGCCCGGGTCGAGGATAGGCTGGAAAGCGCGGCCGCGCGTGCCGCCTCCTCCGGCGGAGGGATCGCAGCGAATGGCGAATCTGCTTCCGAACAGGGAGAGGCGGAAACCGTTTCCCGTCCTGGATCCCGACCAGGCCGCGTGTTTCATCCGTCGTTTCGAGCGCTTGCTTCGCGTTCTCGGCTCCCCGGGTCGGAGACGACTCTTCGATGGACCTCCCGAAGATCTGGAACCCGCGCTCGAAGAGCTCGAAGTCGCGGCTTCCCCCGCCGCCGCCTCGGATCTTCTCGACGCGATCGAGGGATTCGTCGAACGTCTCGAGACCGCGGGGCCGAAGAACGGGCGTCAGGCCTCGGTCGGAATCGGCGGGCAGGACGTCCGCGCAGGTGTGTTCGTCTGCTATCGACCCGGGCGATCGCTCTCGACCGGGGAGGCGGACGTCGCGAGTCAGGGGTTCTTCGATGGGATGGACCGTCCACCGATCGGGCTCTGGCTCGAGCGCCTCGCCCGACCGCGGCCCTGGCCGGGCGGATCCTTCGAGATCGCGATCGTCGCCTGGGTTCCGCCGGAGGACCGCGAGCGGGCAATGCGCGGGTGTGATGCGAATGGAGGGGATTCGCTGGATCTTCTGGATGATCTGGCGCCCGAGGTCGGCCTGCAGCTCCGGAGCCTAATCGGTGTCACCTGAGAGGTGTTTCGAAGAATGGGTCTGGCACGGGTCCTGCTTTGATCGGGAAGCATGCCTGCGTGCCCTGCTTCGAAGCCGCCTCCTTTCTGTCCTTCGCCGGATTGCGATTCCCGAACGCGTCCGGGGACCTGGCGCTACAAGAAAAAGGGGTTCTTCCATCGCACCCACCCGCCCCATCGCGTCCAGCGGTACCGTTGTCATCATTGCGGCCGGAACTTCAGTGCACAGACCTTCGCCCCCACCTACTGGCTGAAGGCCCCCGACCGACTCGTCCCCCTCTTCCATCGGCTCGTGGGCGGCTCCTGCCTGCGTCAGATCGGCCGTGAGTTCGGTCTCGCCCCGAGCACCGTCGCTCGCCACATGAACCGCCTCGGCCGCCACTGCCTTCTCTTCCATGAACGCCTCCGCCCCCGGACGGCTCCCCCCGAGCCCCTCGTCCTGGATGGCTTCCGGACCTTCGAACACAGCCAGTACTGGCCCTTCGATCTGAACCTCCTGATCGGCCCCTCCCACTACGTCTACGGCTTCAACGACGCTCCGCTCCGCCGCAGCGGCACCATGCGCCCTGCACAGAAGGCCAAACGGGCCCGACTCGAAGAAGAACACGGCCGTCCCGATCCCCAGGCCACTCGCAGGAGCATCCAGGAGCTGGTGGCCCGCATCGTCCCACCGGGCGCCCGGGCCACGATCCGCTCCGACGAACACCACGCCTATGTCCAGGCCCTGCGGCGCCTCCCCGATCGTCGCTTCCACCACGAGCGGACTTCGTCGAAGGCCCATCGGACGCCTCGCAACCCGCTCTTTCCCGTCAACCTGGCCGATCTGTTGTTGCGCCACAGCAGCGCCAATCACAAGCGGGAGACCCTGGCCTTCTCGAAGCGCCGACAGGCGGCGCTCTACCAGGCCGCCATCTGGGTGGTGTGGCGCAACTACG
>DRKE01000295.1 GCA_011051925.1 Deltaproteobacteria bacterium | reverse complement strand
GGGGCGGCGCGATTGGTTTGACAGTTCCTGAAATCGACGAGACTCCCTCCCGTGGACCGCTCAAAGCCACACAGGAGAGAGCCTCTTGTCGAAGTACAAGACCCTACAGCACACCGAATGGGAGTATGGGTATCACGCCATCTTCATCCCGAAGACCGTCTCGGTCAAGGCCCGTGCCAGGGAGGTCTCCCGAACCTCGTCGAAGCCGAAGGACGAGAAGCGGGACAAAGTGACGTGCGCTTCGTGCTGGGCACACGTGCGGAGGAAGTTCGTCGAGGCGGAGGACGTGGAGCCGGAGCGTGTGGCCCGTGTGCTCGACTGGATCCGGGGCTTCTATCGGATCGAGGACGAGATCCGGGAAGAGAAGCTCGAGGGCGAGGCGAAGCTCGAGAGGCGAACCAGGCAGAGCAAGCCGCTCGTAACCGAGCTCTTCGCATGGCTCGAGCAGGATCTCGTCGCGTCTGCGCTGGTTCCGACGAACCCGTTCACGAACGCGGCGCGACATGCGCTGAAGTTGAAGCCGTATCTCGAGGTCTTCCTGTCCGATCCGGAGGTACCGATCGACACGAACCATCTCGAACGTGCGCTCAGACCGATCCCGTCGCCCGCGCTCGCGAACTCGATCTCAGGCTGAGCGCAAGGACGTCGCTCGCCGACCGCTTGCGTTCGGGCAGCCTCGTTCGGCCGACACTTGAATCGTCATCCCTTCCCCCTGTCGAAGTCGTTGGCCCATCCAGCACTTCCCCTGCGGGAATGCCGCAACATGCCGAGCTCGCCAGGAGGTGCGGAAAAGTTCCTGTCCTCTTTGGCTCCGTCATGACGGGTCCGGCGACACCGAATCGTCTTCGTTTCCAAAGCGCAGATAGGTTCGTACGAACAGGTATTCTATGGGGGTTTCTGCACAGCCGATCAGTCGCGATCGGACGCGTTCACCCCGGCAGGACGGATCGGCCCCTTCCGGCGGATTTGAACAGTCGAAGGAGCACCCGTAGACTCCCTACGGGACGCCTTGAGACGAACACGGAACCGATCCATGCGTTCATTCACGCTCTTCATTCTGGGCCTTGCGTTTCTGCCCCTTCCTCTCGCGGCCCAGACGCCGCTGCCCGTCCCGATCGACGTCCCCGCCGTACAGGTCCAGGGCACGTTCCTCGTCAACGGGTCGCCCGCCTCTCCGATCACCAGCGAGCAGGGCGCCCTCGAATTCGAAGGACTGCTGGGTCCGGGCGCCGGTGTACCCGCCGGGTCCACGATGGCGCAGGCGTACGGGCCCATCTCGATGGTGCCGGGGACGTATCAGCCCACCTATTCGTTCCAGTCGTCGATCTTCGGCACCCTTCCCCTGAACGGCCGCGTTCCGATCGGTCCCTGGGTCGGAGTCGACGGCACGCAGCCCTTCGACTTCGATATTCCCGCAGTCGCCGTGACCTTCGACGTGACACTGAACGGAGCGCCCTTTCCGGTTGATCCGGTCCTGATGAATGATCTCTCGGTTCTGGTCCTGCGGCACGTCGCCACGGGTGACGAGTTCGAGATCGGCTCCACACTGAGCCTGCCCTTTACCGTGCAGATCGTTCCGGGCATCTACGATCTCGTATACGAATATCGGCAGGGAACTCTGCACCCCGTGAACCCGCACGCGACGATCGCCACCGGCCTCGACCTCTCGTCGGGACAGACCGTGTCTCTGGATCTCCTTGCGTACACACACGCGGCGTCGGTCCTCGTCAATGGCGTGCCCTTCCCGGCTTCGCCGACGCAATACGGCACGATCTCGATCGAGAGCGCCGACGGATCCGATCGGGTCGTTCTCGGGCCGACCTATGAGAGCCTGCCCCAGCGATATCTCCTCGCGGGCAGTTATGTCCTCGTCTATGAACAGGTCCTCGGAGCCGCCTCGGTACCCCTGAATACGCGCGCCGTCGTGGATCCCTTCATCACGGTCGACGAGCCGAGTCCCGGACGCTTCGTCTCCGTATCCAATACCGACATCCCCATGAGTGCCGTCACGATCGATGGAACCGTGAACGGGAACCCCTTCCCGGCATCGCCGACCACCTACGGCAACTGGGTGGCGGTCGATGACCAGGGAAATGAGACCCTGCTCGGCGAGACCTTCAACTCGACGCTCGCCCGAAACCTCGTGCACGGAACCTACGACATCGTGTACCGCTGGCAGATCGGTGGGACCGACATCCCTCGAAATGCGAATGCGCGCGTGGTGACAAATCATCCCGTGTCCGGACCGACGACGATCTCCTTCGACGTTCCGATGGTCGAACTCTCCGTCACGACCACGCAGGACGGCGCCCCGATTCCGGTTTCTCCAACGAACTACGGGACGTTCGAGCTCCAGGGAATCGATCCGGCGGATCGATTCCCCTTCGGCTCCACCCTGCTCGGACCGACCATTTCAGGGCTCCTCGTGCCGGGCGACTACGATCTCATCTACAACCACGCGAATGGCGCCTTCGTTCCCCAGAACACGAACGCGATCATCCTCGACGACTTCAATACGGCGGATGCCAGGGTACTCGGAGTCGACATGCCCACGACGCGAATCACGCCGCTCCACACGCTCGACGGGCAGTCCTTCCCGACCGGCACGGGCGACTCGGCGGCGCTCTTCCTTCGCTCACCCAGTGGCGGCGAAGTGCCGCTCGGCACGACCGACGAGATCGCGCTCGCGGACGAAGTCGTGCTCGACGGGACGTACGCATTCGAATACGAATGGATGAGTGGAACCCAGATTCCGCGTAACGGTCGAGAACGCGTGGGGTACTTCTCGACAACACCCGAGCCTGGTCTCGGCCTCGGACTCGCGCTTGGTTGCTTCGCGCTCGCCGGAGTCTCGAGACGCTCCGCCAGATCGGCGGGATCGCAAGCGCCAACGGCGGCACCGCGGTCCCCGTGAACAGCCGCGCGATCGTCGACCCGGCGGTCGTGGTCGACACTCCCCGTGCCTCTCCGGTCCGCGAAGCGCTCACGAATCGGGCCGGATGAATCTTCGTGACAGACTGGGAAGAAAGGGAGAGACGCGGGTCGGATCCGGGCGATCCGCGGGCTGGCCCGGGCGGTTCTCGAGGACGGATCCCTTCTCGAGTCCGGTGCGGATCCGGACCGGGACCTCGAACGTTGGATCGCGCTTCGGGGGATCGGGCCGTGGACGGCCCGCTACGTGGCGATGCGGGTCCTTCGGGAGCCCGATGCACTCCCCGCGTCGGATCTCGTCCTGCGAAAGATCGTGGCTGGACCGGAGGCCGATCGCTCCTGCTCGGCGCAGGCGGTCGAGGCCGCGCTCGAGCGATGCCGACCCTATCGCGCCTACGCCGCCGTTCGGCTCTGGTCGATCGCATCGGCCGCAAACGGGTCGTGGAACCGGCAGGCCGCTTCCTGAGGACGTCGAACTTCTGGAACAGGACACCAGAGGCCGTATCATGAACCCCTCGATCGGTCGGGATCCATGGAGCTGGCCGCTAGCCCGCCGAGGCGGAGGACGTGGAGCCGGAGCGTGTGGCCCGCGTGCTCGACTGGATCCGGGGCTTCTATCGGATCGAGGACGAGATCCGGGAAGAGAAGCTCGAGGGCGAGGCGAAGCTCGAGAGGCGAACCGGGCAGAGCAAGCCGCTCGTAACCGAGCTCTTCGCATGGCTCGAGCAGGAGTTCGTCGCGTCTGTGCTGGTTCCGACGAACCCGTTCACGAACGCGTGCTCGCGGTGAGCCTCCGTTCCGCGTCGTCAAGCCGCTCCGGGGCTTCGCGAAGACACGCTACCGGGGGATCGCGAAGAACCTGGCGCGGGCGCAGACGATGTCCGCGTTGGTGAACCTCCACGCAGTTCGAGCACGGGACCCCCTCCCGCACCGGCACGGCACGGCGGCGTGTGCAGAGGTTCCCTGGAGGCCATCCGGATTCCGGCCGGTCCTCAGTTGAAGGCAGCGATGCCGGTCTGGGCCCGGCCGAGAATCAGCGCGTGGATGTCGTGCGTGCCTTCGTAGGTGTTGACCGATTCCAGGTTCATGCAGTGTCGGATGACATGGTATTCGTCCGAGATGCCGTTTCCTCCGTG
>DRKE01000294.1 GCA_011051925.1 Deltaproteobacteria bacterium | reverse complement strand
GGCGGGTTTCGGGAGCGGGCGGGTCTGGACTTCGCGGGGGGGGAGTTCCTGGTCTGCGCCGAGGGCGAAGACGAGGACGCGGGGGATGTCGGGGATCTTCCAGCCGTGGGCGACGACGCCGCCCTCCGCCGCGAAGCCGCCTCCGAATCCGACGGCCTGGGCGATGTACTGCTTTCCGTCGAGCGAGAAGGTGATCGGCGGGGCCATCGCGCCGGTCTGCGTGTCGTGGGACCAGAGGTCTTTTCCGGTTGCGGCGTCGTAGGCGTGGAGGCGGCCGTCCTGGGCGCCCTGGAAGACGAGGCCGCCCGCGGTGCTGAGGGTGCCGCCGCCGGAGGGACGGCCGACGGGGCCCTTCCATCTCGCTTCCTGTTTGACGGGATCCCAGGCGACGAGCTGGCCGCGAAAGCTTTCGTCGAGGATGCGGTTCACTTCGGCCTCGGGAAGCTCGGGAGGGGCGGCGCCCATCCGGTCGAAGCCCGTATTCCAGTAGCCGCCGCCGGGTTCCCGGTCGCGCTTCAGGCTCGGCTCTCGGAAGGCGGCGGGGAAGACCATCGTCGGGATGTAGACGAGGCCCGTGTCGGGATCGAAGGACATCGCTGGCCAGTTGTGGCCGCCGCCGTTGCTCGGGATGACGACGTGTTTCCCGTCGAAGACCCGTGCGTTCGGGGTTTCGACGGGTCGCCCGGTTTCGAGGTCGACGTGGGTCGCCCAGTTGACCGTCGTGAAGGGCTCGGCCGAAAGCAGCTCGCCGTTCGTGCGATCGAGGACGTAGAAGAAGCCGTTCTTGGGTGCCTGCATCAGGACCTTGCGGGGAACGCCCCCGATTTCGAGGTCGGCCAGCATGATGTGCTGGGTCGCCGTGAAGTCCCAGGACTCGGCGGGGGTCGTCTGGTAGTGCCAGACGTATTCGCCGGTCGAGGCCCGGACCGCGACGATCGAGGACAGGAAGAGATTGTCGCCGCCCTCCGGACTTCGGAGCCGCGCATTCCAGGGCGAGCCGTTGCCCACGCCGAGATAGAGAAGATCGAGTTCGGGGTCGTAGGTCATGGCGTCCCAGACCGTTCCGCCGCCGCCCCATTCCCACCACTTTCCCGTCCAGGTGGCGGCGGCTCGCTCCATCGCTTCGTTCTCGAAGCCCTTCGCCGGGTCGCCCGGCACCGTGTAGAAGCGCCAGGCCTGTTCGCCCGTCGTCGTGTCGTAGGCCGTCACGTAGCCCCGAACGCCGAGTTCGGCACCGCCGTTCCCGATGACGACGAGGTCGCCCGCGATGCGCGGTGCGCCCGTGATCGTGTAGGGCCGGGTGCGGTCGGTCGTCTGGACTTCCCATTCGACCCGGCCCGAATCGGCCGCCAGTGCGACGAGACGGCCGTCGTAGGTCCCGACGAAGATGCGCCCGTCGTCATAGGCCACGCCGCGGTTCACCGCGTCGCAACAGCCCTTCGCGAGAAAGGAGCGCGGGACCTTCGGGTCGTAGCGCCAGAGCAGTTCTCCCGTCCGGGCATCGAGGGCGTAGACGACCGACCAGCCGCTCGTCACGTAGAGGACGCCGTCGACCATGAGAGGCGTCGCTTCGACGCCGCGCCGTTCCTGCATGTCGAAGAACCAGACGAGTCCGAGGCCGTCGACGTTCGTCCGATCGATCTGGTCGAGCGGGGAATGGCGCTGTTCCTTCGTGTCGAGGCCATGAAGCGCCCATTCTGCCGACCCGGAGGACGCCTCGGACGAGGCGTCGGTCGCGTCGGTCGCGTCCGGAACGACCTGCGGCGGGGATTCGGGAGCGCTGTCGCAGCCGGCGTGGATCAGGACGAGAAGGAGGGGGGCGAGGCGGAGGACGAGGCGGAAAGGGAGGGAGCGGAAAGGCAGGCAGCGGAATGAATGGGTCACGGGCGAAGACTCCTGATTCGGACATGGGCGCGATCGGCGAGCGCCTCGAAGCCGCGATCACGATCGCGAGTTCGCTGGACTGGAAGAATATCATCTGTCGGTCGGGCGTGGTGGCCCGTTTCGCGTGCGGCAGCGCACCCGACCTGCGCCCGCCGCGGCCGGATTCGGAGACGGGATGACCGGACTGCGAGGCCGCGACGGCTATGCCACCATGGAGCCACCCGCGACGAACCGGGGACCGGCGTGCGTCGACGAATCGGGTTCGCACGTCCTTTCGAAGCCGAACGGAGCCTGCCTGCCATGCCGAGAGTGAGGCCCGAAGATCTTCGCAGCCATCGCTGGTTCGGCGGTGATCCCGCCTCGATCGAACATACCGGGCATGCCCTGCAGGCCGGATTCTCCCGGGAGGAGTTCGAAGGGCACCCGGTGATCGGGATCATCAATACCTGGAGCGACATGAATCCGTGTCATGCCCATCTGCGTGGCCGTGCCGAAGCGGTGAAACGGGGCGTATGGCAGGTGGGTGGATTTCCCGTGGAGTTGCCCGCGATGTCCCTCGGCGAGGGCTTCGTCAAGCCGAGCACGATGCTCTATCGGAATTTCCTGGCGATGGAGACCGAAGAGCTGCTCCGCTGCCATCCCATCGATGCGGTCGTCCTGCTGGGCGGCTGTGACAAGACGACCCCCGGTCTCCTGATGGGCGCGATCAGCATGGATCTGCCGGCGATCTATTGTCCCGCCGGCTTCACGATGGCCGCAGAGTTTCGCGGCGAGCGGTTCGGGAGCGGAACGGGCGCCTTCCGCTGGGCGAAGGAGCTGGTCGCGGGCAATCTGCGGCTCGAGGACTGGCAGACGATCGAACAGAAGACCTGGAGTTCCCCCGGCACGTGCAACACGATGGGGACGGCTTCCACGATGACGGCCCTGGCCGAAGTGTTGGGCCTGTCGCTCACGGGGGCCTCCTCGATCCCCGCCATGGAGTCCCGTGGAAACGCCCTGGCGGCGGCCGCCGGGCGGCGCATCGTCGAAATGGCCTGGGAGGACATCAAGCCGAGCGACATCCTGACGACCGCCTCCTTCCACAACGCTGCCCGGGTGAGCGTCGCACTGGGCGGTTCGACGAATGCCGCCATCCATCTGATCGCGCTGGCCCGCCGGGCGGGGGCCGATTTCGATCTCGACGCCTTCGATGCGATCGGGCGTGAGATTCCCGTCCTCGCCAACGTGCAGCCCTCCGGCGAATACCTGATGCCCGATTTCGCGAACGCAGGCGGGCTTCCCGCGCTGATCACGCGATTGCGGGAGCATCTCGATCTCGAATGCAAGACCGTCGGTGGAACGACCCTCGGCGAATCGGTCGCCGCGGCGAAGGTCGAGAATGAGGACGTCATCCGTTCGTTCGACGATCCGGTCGCGACGCTGGCGCTCGCCGTGCTGCGGGGCAATCTCGCGCCCGATGGATGCGTGATCAAGCCGAGTGCGGCGAGCGACGAACTGCAGACCCATCGTGGGCGGGCCGTCGTGTTCGAGGACGCGGCGGACCTCGCGGCGCGGATCCACGATCCGGACCTCGAGGTCGATGCCACGAGCGTTCTCGTCCTGCGAAATGCCGGTCCGCTGGGGGGTCCCG
>DRKE01000293.1 GCA_011051925.1 Deltaproteobacteria bacterium | reverse complement strand
CCGAAGTCGGGGTCGGCCTCTTCGCGGCCGGTGGTGCGCTGATGCGCCTGCCTCGCGTCCTCCCCTTCGGCGTAGCGATGGAGATGGCACTGACCGGGGATCCCATCAGCGCAGAGAAGGCCCTCGGATACGGGCTGCTGGCGCGCGTGGCCGAGCCCGGAAAGGCGGTCGACGAGGCGGTCTCCCTGGCGTCGCGGATCGCGAAGAACGCGCCCCTGGGCGTCGCGGCCTCGAAGCGGCTGATCATCGATTCGTTCGGACGGACGGAGGAGGAGTTCTGGGAACACCAGATCCCCTTCATGCAGAAGGTCTTCACATCCAACGATGCGAAAGAAGGCCCGCGCTCCTTCGCGGAGAAGCGGGCTCCGAAATGGACCGGGTCCTGAGACTCTTTCGCGAGCATCCGCCACTTTTGATCCACACATCCAGACAGAGGTTGGAACCATGAATTTCGATTTTTCCGAGGAGCAGAAGCTGCTCCAGAACACGGCGAAGGATTTCCTCGCCGAACATTCCTCCCTGGCGCACGTCCGGGAGATCTTCGAAGCGGATGAGGGCTATTCGAAGCCGCTCTGGAAGAGCGTGGCCGAGCTTGGCTGGCTCGGTGTCGCGATCCCGGAAGAATACGGCGGGGCCGGCTATGGCTATCTCGAGCTCGCGATGATCGCCGGCGAGATCGGACAGGCGCTGGCGCCGATTCCCTTCGGCTCGACCGTCTATCTCGCCGCCGAAGCGATCGCTCGTGAGGGCAGCGACGATCAGAAGAATCGCTATCTGACGGGCATCGCCGCAGGGGATCTGATCGGAAGCCTCGCGACGACGGAAAAGATCGGATCGCTCACGGAGAAGTCGGTTTCGACGACCTTCGCCGACGGCAAGCTGTCCGGGACCAAGCTGCCCGTCGCGGATGGCGACGTGGCCGATTTCGCGATCGTCCTCGCGAGAGAGGGCGATGGCCTCTCCCTCGCGATCGTCGATCTCACCGGCGCGGGCGTCGAGCGGACCCGTCTCGACTCCCTCGACCCGACCCGTCCCCAGGCCCGGCTGGTCTTCCAGGACGCTCCGGCGACGCGTCTTGGCGCGGCCGGCCAAGGCTGGACGATCACGCAGAACGTGCTCACCCGGGCCGCCGCCCTGATGGCCTTCGAGCAGTTGGGCAGCGCGGATCGGGCGTTCCAGATCACGTTCGATTTCATGATGAATCGCTTCGCCTTCGGAAGACCGATCGCGTCGTTCCAGGCGCTCAAGCACCGCATGGCCGACCACTACGCGAACCGCGAACTCGCCCGTTCGAACTGCTACTGGGCCGCATGGGCCCTCGAGAACGAGGCCGAGGAGCTGCCCGTCGCAGCGGCGAGCGCCAAGATCAGCGCGAGCGACGCCTTCGACCAGATGGCCATCGACATGATCCAGATGCACGGCGGTGTCGGATACACCTGGGAATACGATTGCCATCTCTTCTATCGGCGCGCCCGGGTCCTCTCCCACACCCTGGGCACGACCGACGAATGGCGCGAGAAGCTCGTCACCCACCTCATCGAAGAAGCGGCCTGAATCGGCCAAGCCAACCAGGAGATTCTGATGGACTTCAACGACTCACCCGAAGAAGCGGCCTACCGTGCAAAGGTCCGCGCCTGGCTCGATGCCCACGCGACCCTGCGAGACCCGAACAAACCCGCAGCCACCATGACCCAGGAGGCGGAAGGCGATCTGATCGAAAAGGCCAAGGCCTGGCAAGCCCTGAAAGCGCGCGAAGGCTGGGCCTGCCTCCGCTGGCCGAAGGAATACGGGGGACAGGACGCCTCGCCGATCGAGGCGGTGATCTTCAATCAGGAAGAGGCCCGCTACGACCTGCCGCCTTCGATCTATGGAATCGGCCACGGCATGCTTGGCCCGACGATCATGGCCCATGGAACCGACGAACAGAAGAAGCGCTTCCTGCCGGCCATGGTCGAGGGATCCGAGGTCTGGTGCCAGCTCTTCTCGGAACCCGACGCCGGTTCGGATCTCGCGGGCCTCAAGACGAGCGCCACGAAGGATGGCGACGAGTGGATCATCAACGGGCAGAAGATCTGGACGACGGGGGCCCATTTCAGCAAATGGGGCATGCTCGTCGCCCGCTCGGATCCGAATGCGGCCAAGCATGCGGGCCTGACCTACTTCATCGTCGACATGGAATCTCCCGGAATCGAGATCCGGCAGATCAAGCAGATGAACGGCCAGGCGGGCTTCAACGAGGTCTTCTTCACCGACGTTCGCGTGCCCGACAGCAACCGTCTCGGCGCGGAAGGAGACGGCTGGCGGGTCGCCATCACGACGCTCATGAACGAGCGCTCTTCGATCGGCGGCAGCATGTCCGGCGGTGCCGGGATCTCGAGCCTGATCAAGCTGGCGCAGCAGACCGAGATCGGCGGCCGTCCGGCGATCGAGGACGGGGGCGTCCGGAGGCGGATCGCCGATTTCGCGGTCCGACGAAGCGGCCTCAAGTTCACCGGCCAACGGGGCCTCTCGGCGCTCTCCCAGGGACAGACCCCCGGCCCCGAGGCCTCGATCGGCAAACTCGTGGCCGCGATCATGGGACTCGAGATGGGCGCCTTCGGAATGGAACTCCAAGGCGCCGCGGGAATCCTGTCCGGGGATGACAGTCAGGCGGATCCCGTCTGGCAGACGACCTTCATGGGCATGCCCGGCCTTCGATTGGCGGGCGGTACGGACGAGATCCTGCGCAACATCATCGCGGAAAGGGTCCTGGGCATGCCCGGCGAGCCCCGGATCGACAAGGGAAAGCCCTTCAAGGACATCCCGAGCGGCACGACGCGCTAGGCCGGCACGCGGCCCTGCTGCCAGCCGGGGTCGTTCCTTTCGAGAAGGGCCCCGCGACGTTCGGAACGGAGATCCGCAACGTCGCGGAGGCCCTTTCTCCGCTCCCGACCGCAGGGTGAAAGGACGCTGGATTCCGTCTGCGCTCGCGGCACCCGTCTGGCTGGGGCGTCACCGGGCTCCGATCGCGTCTGTGACATTTCGACCCCTCCCCCGCCTTCCCTCGCCCCGAACGTCCACGATTGGGCCCAGACGCCTGGGGCCTTCCGGGGACCCGCGATCGAGCTTAACGCCGATTCCGCGATCGGCCTGGAGCGTCTATCCATCTCCAGAAGGATCGGCGGCCGATCACCCACACGCCTGCGTGTAGGGAAACAGTCAAGCTCCGGCGCGGAACGACCGACACAGCAGGGGAACACCAGGGAGGCTCACGCGTGGCACGAATCCTCATCGCAGAAGACGATGCGACGACCCGCCTGCAAATGGTGCGCCTCGCGCGAAAAATGGGCCACGAGGTCCTCCAGAGTTCCAACGGGCGACGCGCCTGGGAACTCCTCGAAGACAACCCCGACGTCCAGCTGCTCGTGACCGATGTCGTGATGCCGGAAATGGATGGCACGGCGCTGATCTCGAAACTCCGCGGCGACGCACGCTTCGGCGACCTGCCGATCCTCATCGTGTCCCACCATGTCGGCGTCAAGGACGTCGCGCGCTTCCTCGACAACGGCGCGACGGCCTTCCTCCGGAAACCCCTCGAGCAGAAGGAGCTCGCCGACTACATCGCCCGCTACGTCGAGGGCATCGACCTCGCCTGAGCGGGGCTTCCGGGAAATCCGACGCGATGTATCCGATCCCCATCGGACTCTCAGCGTGGTGCTCGTTCCGCATGGCAGGGCAGATCATCTCCGATCGGGTGCCAGGGGACCCGCGACCCGACGTGGATCCGTTCGCTCGGAACCACGTCCGGGGGATCATCGAGTGCGCCCAGCGGCACGATCGCGAAACCCCGTTCCGGCTCGACGACCGGAACCGCCGAACCGCAGGATCCGCAGAAGTCCTGCCGGAAGAGGCGCGCCTCGGGAAGTCGGTATCGATGCACGAGATCGCCGCCCGCCGTCCAGCGAAGATGCCCGGCATCGGTGATGAGATTGCTGGCGCAGGCGGCACCGCGAGCACGCTGGCATCGCAGGCAATGACAATGACGCGCGAGCCGTGACGGCCCGTCGAGAACGAAACGGATCTTCCCGCACAGGCAACTTCCGCGAATCCCTCCGGGCGGATCGAGGGGGGGCCGCGTCTCGAGGGGCTCGAAGTCTTCCATGCCGGGCGGAAAGCCCTCGAAGGCCGGGAGTCCGTCGTCGATCCGGACCCAGGACGCTCGATCCCCCGCGAAGAGATGCATCTCCGGCCGTTGGCCGAAATCCCCTTCCAGCAGGCCCGCCGGAACGAAGATCGGCATCCCGTCTCCGCCCATGGGGAGGGGAGATCCACAGCGGCCGCACGAAATCCTTGAGAACGCGGAGGAGGAGGGAAACCTGATCTCCGCGCCGCGCGCCACCCATTCCAGACCCGAAGGAGCGGCCCCGACCATCGTCGAGAAGGCCGAGCCCTGACTCTTCCGACATCGGCTGCAGTGGCAGTGATGCATGAAGAAGAGTTCGCCTTCGAGGCGGAACCGATGATCTCCGCAGAGACATCGCCCCGCCGTCAACGTCCACGCCTCGCGGAGCCGGGGATCATCCCGGAGCCGCCCGACCGCAGGACGGAGCGGCCCCGAACGCCAGCATCAGACGCCGATCACGAAGGAAACGCTGGTCGTTCCCGAGCCCCCGATGTTCAGGGTCTGGAAATTCTTCGCGCCCTCGACCTGATAGGCGCCCGCCTGCCCCGTCACCTGCAAGTAGCAATCGAGCACCTGTCGACAACCCGTCGCACCGACCGGATGGCCGGCTCCGATCAGGCCGCCGCTGGGATTGATCGGATACTTGCCGTCGATCTCGAGCCAGCCCTCTTCGACGGCCTTCCAGGATTCGCCCGGGGCGGTGATCCCGAAATGATCGATCGCCATGTACTCCGAGGTCGTGAAGCAGTCATGGGTCTCGATTCCGTCGATCCCGTCCACCCCTTCGATTCCAGCGCGCTTCATCGCACTGGTGATCGTACTCCGGACATGGGGCAGCACGTATTGGGAGTTCGCACTCTCCGCGATCTTGTCCTCGAACTTGAGGCGGGCCGTATTGTGACCCCATCCCTTGATCCGGGGGATCTCGGAAAGTTTCTTGCCGACGCCCTTCGCCCATTTCTCCGCGTAGTCCCTGGAGGCCAGGAAGATCGTGACAGCGCCGTCGGTCACCTGCGAACAATCCGAGATGCGGATGCGCCCCCCGATCGCCGGATTGTCGTCCGTGCGACAGAGCGCATGCTCCTTGTTCATGTACCAGGTCCGGGTCTGGGCGTTCGGATTCAGCTTGGCATTCGCGTAGTTGATCTTCGAGATCTCGGCGAGGTGTTCATCCTTCAGGCCATAGCGTCGGTCATACTCGTCACCCAGCTTCCCGAAGAGCTTCGGGAAAGGCGCCGAGATGCCCTCCGCCTCCTGCTCGTACCATGCGGCCGTTCCGAGGTAGGTTCCCCCGACATCCGAAGACACGGTCTTCATCTGCTCGATCCCGACGACGGCCTGCAGGTCATAGCGCCCCGCCTCGATCTCCGCTGAAGCCGCGAGGATCGCGATCGATCCCGAGGCACAAGCGGCCTCATGGCGCGCGGTCGGCAGACCGCTGAACGCTGGATCAGCCTCGGTGAAGAAAGCGCCGAGATGCCCCTGCATGCAGTAGAGCTCGGCCGCGAAATTGCCGACATGGGCGCTCTCGACCTCTTCGGGAGCGATCTCACACGCCTCGAGGGCGCCACGCACGCTCTCGCGCATCAATGCCGAGAAATGCTTGTTCTCCTTCGTCCAGTTCCGAGCGAAATCCGTCTGGTATCCACCCAGGACGTAGACTTCAGATCCAGCAGCCATTTTTTCATTCCTCCAGCGATGCTCTCGTCACATCGCGCTTTCGGGCCTGCGCGAGACGATCATTGTAGACGATTCCGGACCGTGCCGGGGATCAGCCCGCGACGAAGAAGCGGCCGACGTTGATGTGTCGATGGGTGAAGAAGCGCTCCGGCTTGCCGGTCTTCGCGGCTTCCGCCAGGGCTTCGGGCACGTGAAGGCCCGCTTCTCCGATCATGTCGACGACCCCCTTCGCTCCGATCATGTCGACCAGAACGGAAGGCGGGGCGGCATTGAAGCCCATCCCCATGATCCGATCGATTCCATCGATCGTCTCCGTCACTTCGCCCACACGCTCGAAGGCATAGGCGATGTAGCCCGCGATCACGCCCCGCGCGATCTTCGCGTATTCCCCTTCGGCGTTCAGGAAGGTCGCCATCCCCTCCTCGTACCGACCGTCGCGATGAAGCGCAGCGACCTCTTCGATGTAGGCGAGATCGGGAAGCTTGATCTCCTCCTCGGGCGTGTAGTCGCCCGTCGCGGGATCGAGCACGAGACGCTTCTTTCCGTCGCGCTTGAAGAAGCCACCGCCCGACTTGTTCCCGAGAACCCCCTTGTCCATCAACCGTGCCATGTAGTCGGGCAGCTTGTTGGTCTCGTGGGCCTCGTCGTTCGTGTTCTCGTAGACGTTGTCGACGATCGCGCGATGGATGTCCCAACCGACGAGATCGACCGTCGCGAGGGGGGTCATCGCACGTCCCGTGTAGGGGCCGACGAGCTTGTCGACGAGGAGCGGACCGTGCCTCTCCGCCAGCTGCGCGCACTCGTTCATGACCTTGAAGCCGATCCGGTTGCCGGCGAAGCCCGGCGTATCGAAGGTCCGCACCATCTCGCGACCGAGCCGGATCTGCGAGAAGGCATCGACGAAATCGACCAGATCCGGATCCGTGTCCCTGCCCGCGATCAGCTCCGTTCCGACGATCACGTTCGGCGGATTGAAGAAATGCAGGCCCATGAAATGCTTCCGGAAGGAGTCGCTTCGGCCCTCGCAGAGCGCGTTGATCGAAAGACCCGAGGTCACCGTCGCCACGATCGAATCGTCACGCCGTGCCGCTTCGACCTTGTCGAAGATGTCCTTCTTGATCCCCATGTCCTCGGTCAGCGCCTCGAAGACGAGATCGGCGTCCGCGACGGCGGAGGCCAGGTCGTGTTCGTAGTCGCCGGTCTTCGCCCGGGACGCGACGGTGGGCGAGCGGACCTGCTTGACCGCGGCCGCGACACCCTCCTCGGCCTTCGCCTTCGTCCGCGCCAGGAAGGTCACTTCCGGAACGGCGGTCGTGAACAGCGCGGCGCTCCCGTAGCCCATGGTTCCGTTCGCACCGAGCACGACCACACGCTCGATCTTCCGGCTGGAAAGGATCTGCCGCATCTCGGCGGCACTCTTGGGGATAGACATCGTTCTGGCTTCTTTCTCGGTTCTTCCAGGGTTTCTCACGGCTCTCGGGTATCCGATCCGACGATCGGGGCCATCGGACTTCGAGGCTCGGCGGCGAGGCTCTCGACGAGGACACGTCGAGCGATCCGCGACGGTCCCGAGACAGTCTCGTAAGGTCCTTCTAGAAGGTGTCCCCGTCAAGCGGAAACGGGTCATTTTGCAGGGGAATCCGGAGCCCGTTTCGAGCCTCGGGGACGGCAATGCATCCCGGTTGCCGATGGCTGGACCCACGCCCGCCAGGAACCCGATTGACTGGCAGTCACCCGCGCGCCCCCTT
>DRKE01000292.1 GCA_011051925.1 Deltaproteobacteria bacterium | reverse complement strand
TCGAGGCCCCGCCCGGCAAGCGTCAGGATCGAGACCGTCAATCCGGCCGCCAGTACCGAGGGAACGAGGGAAACGAGGGTCCGGCGGGGTTCCCGGTAGCGCAGCGCGAGCAGCCCGAGAACGGCGAGCAGTCCCCAGCCGAGAAGCTCGACCGTGCTCCTCTGGTATTCGCGTTGCGCGGAATCGAAGAGATCCGATTGGCGCAGGAAGAAAGCGCCGGGAAGATCGGCCAGCCGAGCCTCGATCGCAGCGGCATCCCGAACCCCATGCAGGAACGTGATGAATCCGACGCGCTCTCCCAATTCCACCCGGAACGAACGAACGAGCCCACCCGCCGGCGACCGGAGCAGATCGTCGAAGCGGAGCGGCTCGGGGAGCGGCTCCTCCAGGGATGCGATGAAGGGATCGAAGGCGCCCGCCGCGAATCCCGCTTCCCCGAAGACCCGACGCAGACGTTCCGGCAGGGACGGATCGCCCCTGGCGATCCTGGCGATCGCACGCTGCCGCCGCGGCCCGGGCAACAGGGGAGACAGGCTTCGCTGGGTCGTCAATTCCCCGGCCTCGATCGCCTCATGCAGACGCGCTTCGACGAGATCGTTCGTGTCGAGGGCGTGCGCTTCGTCATCCCCGAGCGCGACCACGAAACGCATCTGCTCGAAACGGGCGACCTTCGTCTGGACCCGCTCGTCTTCGGCCAGGAGTTCCGGATCCATTCGATTGAGGCTCGAAAGATCGGAATTCCATCGCGCCCCGGGCAGGACGCAGAGGACGACAGCCATGGCGAGCCCGGGAATCACGACGAGAGCGCGGCGATGGGCGAGCAGGGCCGAAAAAGCGTCCTCGATCCATCCGACCAGACGACTTCGGGCCGGCACCTCCTCGATTCGTGGCGGGATCAGCGAAGGCAGGAAGAGCACGGTCGAAAGAAAGGCAGAGAGGATCCCGGCCACGGCGAAACAAGCGACTTCGCGAAGCCCCACGAGTGAAGAGAAGGAAAGCGCCGCGAAGCCCGCCAGCGTCGTGGCCGCCCCCGTCGCGAGAGGCCGGAGGATCGCGTGAAGGGAAGCCCGGGGACCGCCCTCGGGTCGGACGATCGTGTAGTGGCAATAGAGATGGACGACGTAGTCGATCGAGACCCCGATCAGCGAGGCCCCGAAAGCCAGGGTGATCCCGTGGAGCCGGCCGAAAACCGCCAGGACTGCGGCGCTCCCGGCCACGACACCGGCCACGACCGGAATCGAAGCGAGACCCACGAATCGAAGGCTGCGGAAGAGGAGCAACAGGAGGGTGCAGAGAACGACCGAGGAAACGAGGCCGACGCGCTTCACGTCGGCCTCGATCGCGGTCGCCGCCCAGGTCGCGAAGCGGTTCACGCCACTCTGGTCCAGCCGGAGCGGCGCGCCGAAATCCTTCGCCAATGCCTCGAAGGCGTCGTCGATCCCCGCGAGCAGGGGGGCTTGTGCCCGGGCATCCATCGCGGAAGCCCGGGTTCCCAGGAAGAGCACGGCCGTTCGGCCGTCGGCGGCGATGAAGCGTCCATCGATCACGCGGAGATCGCTCGCGCGGGACCGTTCGAGTCGCTCGAGGAGCGAAGGGATCGTGAGGAAGGGATCGCGGGGCGCGACCCGCGATACGAGCATCGAAAGCGGACCGCCCAGCGCCTCTTTCAGTTCGCCCGCAGCTGCCCGCAAGCCGTCGTCCTCGAGCCTCGCGCGCGCTTCCGACTCGTTCCCGCCTAGAAACGAAAGCCGCCGGGGTTCGTAGAGCTCGAAGAGGGCGCGCTCGATGCCTTCCGTCGGCCCGCCCTCGAGAAACGAGATCGCCGAGGCGACGCGGGGATCGGCTCGAAGACGGTTCTCGAATCCGCGACTGGCGCGGATCGCCGATTGCGTATCTTCGGCCTCGATCGCGAGAATCATCGTCCGGCTGAGTTCGCTCTCCGCGATCTCGCGGGACAGGGCCGAAAGCGCCCCGTCCTCCCCGTCCGGCAGGAAGCGACTGATGTCGGTCGTCACCCGAAAATCCAGGATGACGTAGACGAGCAGCGCCAGGAAGACGAGGCCGCCTGCCAGAAGACGCCTGCGTTCGGCCATGTTCATGGAGACCGGCCCCACCCCGTCGTCACGGCCTCATCGGAATCCCGAAACGAGCGGATTCTCGAGGTGGACCTCATTTCGCTTCCGCTCCGAAAAGCTCACGTCGTTCCTCGGGACCGAACCGCCGCCCCGGCTCCACGTCCACGATGCGTGTGAGCGTCCGGTCTCCCGAGGTTTCGACGAACTCCAGATAGTCGGTCGCCCGGCCCTCGCCGCCCACCCGAAGTCTTTCGATCAGGCTCGCGAGCGGGCCGCCCTTCGGAACGAGATCGGCCTGCCAACGGCGTGCTCCCTCGCCATGCTCGCCTTCGAGGACGCGATAGTCGATGCGGTAGACCTTCTCGAGGGATTCGACATCCCCCGTGAAGATCCAGATCATCGATTGAATGAGAGGACGGGCCGGGCCGCGGGACGCGAGATCGATGACCTGCTCCCCGGATGCGTCCCGGATCCGGACCTCGTCCCGTCGAACGAGGATCTCCTGCCGGCGGGGCTTCTCGACACGTCGGAGCAGATTCGAGGGGGCTTCGAAGTAGAGATGGCCCTCGCTTCGCAGGGGTGCCGCGAGCAGGGCCAGCGTCTTCTCCTCGATGAAGCGCGCCTCGAATCCCCTGGATCCGGCGAAACCCGCCAGGAGCTCGGCAAAGGATCCGGGCGCCGGATCGGCGGCCGCTTCGGCCGATGCCGGTCGACCCGTCCCGACCGCCCCGAGAACGAAAACGAGAACCGCGATCCGAAGACGGACGACGGCGGATCGCCCGCGACCCCGAACGACCTTGTCGATGCGCGCCACGCTATCCGCCCGCCTGCGGAAAGAGCCGCTCCACGATCGCATGGGGCGTTTCCGGCAGGAGTCGACCCGCTGGATCGGTCGTCGCGAGGGCCGTGAATCCCCGAGCGCTCCGGCGCGATCGAGTGAGGTTCTGGATGGAGTAGACGATCCGGAGCATCGGCGTCCACGCCGTCGCACGGGCCGAAACCTCGATCTCGTCTCCGTAGGAGAGCGGGAACATGTAGCGACAACCGACGTCTGCGACGTAGAGCCTGAAGCCGAGATCCCGGATCTGGGGAACGTCGATCTCATGGGACTTGAAGAGTTCCGTTCGCGCCAACTCGAAATATTCGAGATAGCGGCCATGCCAGACGACGGAGAGCGGATCACAATCGTGGAAGGGAATCGTCGTTTGGACCTGGACGACGCGCGACGCCCCTTTCATGCGATCCCCGGATCTCCGAGAGGAATCGTCTCGGCATGCATCATCCGGATGACGATCTCGTGGTCCCGGTCCATGCGCCGATCCTCACGCAACATCGGAACGCGTTCCCGAACGGCGCGATGGAGTTCCGCGAGGGGTCCATCGTCGGGCGCGCCGCGGAGATCGTGGGCCTGGCAAGCCGCGAGCAGCGAGATTCCGGCGACCTTTTCGGATAGATCGAGAATCCGGATCAGGTCCCGGGCCGAAGTGGTCGCCATCGGCACCTTGTCCTGGTTGTGAAGCTCCGTACTTCGACTGAACGCGCTGGCAGGCATCGTCTCCTTCATCGCCTCGGCCGTCAGACTCGAAGCCGCAATCGAGGCCGCCTTGAAGCCGTTGTGGGCGCATGCTTCGGGCCCTTCGACCCCGACGAGATCCGCGGGAAGACCCGCGTTCTCGGCTGGATTGCACAAGAGCATGACCTGGCGATCGAGCAGACAGGCCACGTTCGCCACCGCCGTCTTGAGCGCATCGCAGACGAAACCCACGTGCCCGCCGTAGAAATTGCCGCCGTGCAGGACGACCTCGTTCTCGACGTCGACGATCGGATTGTCGCTCACGCCGTTGAGTTCGGTCTCGAGGATCGTGCGGGCCCAGGCGAGCGCATCGACGAGAACACCGATGATCTGGGGCGCGCAACGCACCGAGTACCGATCCTGGAGGTGCGCGGGAGACGGGACCGGACGAGCCCCGCGAAGATCGTCCCGGATCCAGACCGCTACCTGGCGCTGTCCCGGATGGGGCTTCGCCGCATGGATCCGATCGTCGAAATGGATGGCGTTGCCGTTGATCGCGACCGAGGTCATCGCCGTCAACCGCGCAGCCAGGCGCGCAAGGCGAGAAGCGCGATACCACGACAGACAAGCGAGCGCCGTCGTCATGCTCGTCCCATTCATGAGCGCCAGGCCTTCTTTCGGTAGCAATCGAAGCGGCTTCATGCGGAGGATCTCGAGAGCAGCACGCGCCTCGACCTCCTCTCCGCGGAAGCTCACTTCCCGCTCGCCCACGAGCACCGCAGCCACATACGAAAGGGGAGTCAGATCGCCGCTGGCCCCGACGGACCCCTGGGACGGAATCCTCGGCAGCGCCCGCGCGTCGAGGAGTTCGACCAGCCGCTCGGCGACTTCGGGACGGACGCCGCTCAATCCGTTGGCCAGCGACGCGAGGCGGGCCGTGACGACACCCGCCGCTTCGACATCGTCGAGCATGCGCCCGGATCCGACTCCATGCATTCGCAACAGGTTGAGCGAGAAGTCGGCGGCATGTTCCCGGGGCACCTGCGTCCCGACCGAGCCGCCAACGCTGGTCGTCACGCCATAGATGTCGCTGCCCCCATCGTGAAGACCGGCCAGGATGTCGGCGCTCCGGGCCATTCGTTCCCGCGCCCGCTTGGCCAGGGCCGGCCGCAGGCTTCCCCGCGCGAGACCGACCAGATCCTCGATCCTGAGCGGCCGTTCGCCGATCGCGACGCGCTCTTCCCCGAGTCCCCCCGCCTCGCGCGCTTCGTCCATTCGCCGCATGTCGAGCATCTCGGTCATCGCTTTCCACTTTCCCAGAAATCGAAGAAATTGAACCAGTTGTCGGGAGCGAGTCGGCAATAGGACTCGAGACGAGCAGCGTAGCGCCTCACGATCTCCTCGAGCGCCTCCTGGCGACCGCGCCTCGGCAGTTCGATCCGATCCGCGAAGAGCTCGCTGAAGAGTTCGTACCGGTTCGGTTCGAAATAGAGCCCGAAGACCAGGTAGATGGGGCATTTCAGGACCGAGGCGAGAATGAAGGGCCCCGTCGCGAACGCCGCGGGCGCTCCAAAGAAATCCACTTCGACGAATTTTTCATTCAGACCGATCCGATCCGCGGTGATGGCCACGAGTCCGCCCTCCGCGATCCGTTCCTGGAGCGTCAACGCCAATCGGACGGGATCCTGACCCGCATGGATCACCCGACTCGACAGTTCGGGATTGAGACCCTCGAGGACGGCGTTGATCATGCGGGCATTCTCGAAATGCCCGACCACCGAAACCGGCAGTCGCTTCTCCTGCCCTTCGGCCCGCATCGCATCCATGCTGCCCAGATGCGCCCCCAACAGGAAGGCGCCCCGGCCGGTCTTCACCTGCTCGTCGAGCGCGCCGGTCCCCGTCCGGCCGATCTCGATTCCGGAAGTCCGGCCGGCGACGAAGAGCAGTCGATCGAGAGTCACCTGCGCGAAGCAACGGATATGACGATAGATGTCCGACAGCCTCGGCTCTCTTCCATGGACCCGCTCGAGCCAGTGACGGGAGGCCGAACGAGCGACCCGATCGAAGAGCGCGTAGTAGGCGGCAATCCCGCAAACGACGATGCGAAGAGGCCTGCGACCGAGAACACCGACCCAGAACGCCGTCAGACGGATCAGCCAGACGGCGCCCCGCTCCCGCTGGGTCAGCCATCCTGCGCCCTTCCCATCCGCTTCCAGCGCCGCTGTCCGGTTCGCGCGAACGTCCAATCCGACCTCCCGATCCAGCTGCCTGGAACGTCCGCGCCAGGGCGCCTGCGAGGCACCGTCGCCCACGACGTCCGAAGCCGTCATGACGAAGGACCGAGCATCAATGGGCCCCTCAGTCGTCGCAGGCACCAACGAACCGAAGCCGTCGTGCACAATCGGCAATGAAGCCATGACAATCGCAGATTGTCCAGGAAGGGCTGGAAATGGGAACGACCGCCCTCCTCCTCGCTCAGGTAGCGGACGCCGACGGGCAGGTTCACCAGCGACACGCCCGCCCAGACGAGAAGCACGGCGACCTCGACGTCGAAGGACATCCGGTTGCTTCGCGGCAGGATCGCCAGGGTCGGAGCCAGCGGGTAGACGCGAAAGCCGACCATCGAGTCCCGGATCACGCCGCGACCCGCCTCGAGGTCGACCCAGAACCGGGTGATCTGCCGCGCGACCCGACGCAACCCGGGCACGCTCTCGTCATAGACCGGATAGCCGAAGATCGCCTTCTCCGGCGACTCCCGCGCGACCTCGAGAAAGCGGGGCATCTGATCGAGATCGTGCTGGCCATCCCCATCGACCTGGAAGACATGACTGAAGCCCGCCCTGTCCGCCTCCGCGAGCCCGCGCTTCACGGCCGCCCCCTTGCCCCGATTCCGTTCGAGACGAAAGACCTTCGCCAGACCGTCGCGCTCCAGTTCGGCACACGCTTCGCGGCCGGCCCGGGCGCTCCCATCGTCCACGACGAAGACGTCCGGCAGGCAGGACCGGATCCGCTCGACGACGCCTCGGATGGTCTCGGGGTTGTCGTAGCTCGGCACGACCGCACAGCAGCGGAACCCCCTCGTCACGAGC
>DRKE01000291.1 GCA_011051925.1 Deltaproteobacteria bacterium | reverse complement strand
TTCCGGCGATAGAGCCAGTCGTATTGCTCCCTCGACCGACGCCTTCCGAAGGCCGCGTCGACGAGATCGTAGATCCGCTCGAAATCATCCGGGGTCGCGCGCCGTACGAGAAACCGCGGATCCCCCGGATCCTCCGTGATCGGAACCTCCAGCCATTCTTCGAACGCGTCGGGCGGTGTCGGGATCAAGTCCGGGCTCCAGCGGATGGGAAGGCCGGAGCATACGCCCCGCGTGAAGGGCCTGCGATCCGACGGTCCATGGATTCCTAGGGGTCCGCAGGGTAGATCCCTTTCAAGCCGACCCGGCGGGTGATCCAGGCGTCGAGCCCGTGCGCGAAGGTGAACACGAGTCCGGCCGCCGTGGCCGGGATGGCCCAGGAGGACCCCTCCGTGAAGGCGGCCCAGGCGAAGGGGAGGGGAACGACGAACCAGGCGACGAGGGTTCCGAGGATCTCGAACGTGCCCAGCCAGCGGTGGCCGAGGTAGAGGTCTCCGAGACCGGGAAAGGCGAGGGAGAGCCATCCGGCGCGACGGCCCGACTTGAATGCCTGGGGACATTGGTTGCAGCGCTCCGGGAACCCGCGGACCCGATGGCCGCATCGCGGACAGAGGTTCTCGATGCCGAGGGCGGGCGCATCGGCGCGCGTCTCTGCCAGCTTCTCCTCGACGAAGGCCTTGACCACCTTCCGATCCCTGCCCGGCATTCCGTTGATCACGAGCTTCTTGCGGTTGCGGAGGAGGAAGATGACCTGGCCGAAGGCGTGTCGCGCCCGCTTCTCGATGGCCTGGTATCGCAGCTGGGCCTTGAGATCGAGGGCACGTTGACGGGAGTCGATCTGAAGAAGCAGGATCCGCCGGTCGGTCAGGACGAGGGCGCGGCGATTGATCAGGAAGGCCCAGACCCCCATGATGAGATGTTCGATCAGGGAGTATTCCGTTCCCCAGGTCACGAACTGGACCCGTTCGCCATCGGCCAGCAGACGCTGGACGACGGGATCGATGGCCTTCATGAGTTTCAAACGGTTCTTTTCGAGACGCTTTGCACCGAAACCCTCCGCTCGGAAGATCTGGTCGAAGCGGTAGGGAAGGTTGGCATCGGAAACGCTCACGAGATCCTTCGGATCCATGGCCGAGTCCAGGGTGGCTTCCATGTCACTCCTCCTCGCTCCGCGCGGACGCCGATCGGACGGGGGCAGTGCCATTCCGGGCTGCCCTCGATCGCCGGCCAGGGCGGGATCGGGCGGGGCGGATTCCGCGTCGCCTGCATCGGAGCGGTGGGTCGTGTCCTGCTGATCGGCCGGGACGGGGAAGAATTCAACCCCGTTCGGGGGGAGGGCAACGCCGATGCGCCGATCTCGTCGCCAATCGCCGATCCGCTGCGTATCGAGCGCACATGAACCGCAGTCCGTCGCCTGCGGATCATCCTGCACGCTCATGAAGAGTAGGCCCCGAGAATCTGCTCGAATCGCTTCTTGAAGGCGGGTTTCAATTCGGGATGCGTGAGAATGTAGAAGTCGTCCGCCTTGATGGCGGCGACGACGCGATCGCCGATCTCGGCGGGATCGGTGCCCCCGGCCGTGATCGACGAGATGTCGGGACCGTGATGAGCCGATCGCCCGCCATGTCGATCCGGTCGGTGGATCCGGCTCGACTCGATCAGGCCGGTCTTCACGATTCCGGGACAGAGGACGGAAATGCCGATCGGGCTTTCCGACAGTTCGAGTCTCAGGCATTCCGAGAGACCGACGACCGCGAATTTCGAAGCGGTATAGATCGACAGGCCGGCCACGCCGATGTGGCCGGACACCGAAGCGGTATTCACGATATGGGCGGGTTCGCCGAGGGCACGCATGCGTGGAAGGAAGGCGTGCAGTCCGTTGACGACGCCGAGTACATTGATCTCGAGAAGCCATTCCCAATCCGAACGGTTCGTCTCTTCGAAGGAGCAGGCCGTGAAGGCGCCCGCATTGTTCACGAGAAGCTGGATCGGGCCGAGGGCCTCGGTCGCTTCGTCGGCCGCACGGGCGAAGCCGTCGGCATCGGTCACGTCGCATCGGATCGGGACGGCGCGCGCGCCCGTCGCCTCGAGTGCGCGGCAGGTTTCCGTGGCGGCGTCGGGATCGATGTCGGCGACCGCGATCGCGACGCCCTCGCGGGCGAAGCTTTCCGCGATGGCACGGCCGATTCCATTGGCACCACCGGTGACGAATGCGGCTTTTCCTTCGAGTTCCTTCACGGAATGATCCTCCATCGAGCTTCTTCGGACGGGTCGCGGGGGGGGACGGAGAACCCGTCAGGGCGGCGTGGCGGCTCGTCTGCATCGGATCAGCAGGGAATCGCGCAGGGCTTCCTCGCGGAGGTGGGCGATCGCCTGGTAGCCCGGATCGAGCGGGAGCTGGAGGAAGGCTTCGAGGCTCGGCCATTCGACGATGAAGAAGAGATCGGGCTCCCATTCGCCGATGAGGGATTGTTCGGGAATGAATCCGTCGATCATCCTTCCTCCGAGTGCCTGGACGAAGGGGGCCGCCGCCGTCGCGTACTCGGCGTATTTCCCGGCGCCGCCGTCGGGCTTGAACCAGAGCACATTCAGCATGTAGATCTTTTCGTCTTCAGCCATGGTCGGGCGACCTTTCTCTGTTGGATGCCGGGAGACAGGGCGGGGGCGGACGGCGCCGATCTCCGGCTGGAGACGATGCCTCGATCGGGGCGGAAAAGCGAATGGATCCGGAACGGTCCCCGTTCGGGGTTCGCGCAGGCGCCAGGGGGCGACGCGGTGGGGACGACGCCGTCCGGTCGTGGATCCCGATCCGGTTCGGCCGATCGCGAGGCCTCAATCGAGGACCAGTCGACCGCTCGGGGAGACCAGCTCGGCCTCCAGCCCGATCTCGTCCGAACCCACGATTGGCAGCCGGGCTCCGAGCGCTTCGAGGGCCGCCCCGATCCGCGTGGTATCGGGATGTCGCCCCGCGAAGCGGACGAGTTCCACCGCGATCGGGCCCGGCGGCGTGTGCGTGGCGGGATGAGGCGATTCTCCCCAATCGATCAGGAAGGGGACGAGGCCATCGCCGAAGGGTGGGCTCCGCAGACTGAGCTTCCATCTCAGCGATCGGCCGTCGGGTCCGCGTCGTTTCATCTCGAGGATCGGACCGGGATCGAAACTGGCATTCCGTGCGCGCGTGACGTCGCGTTCGATCGCGCGACTGCGGGCGGCCCAGGTGACGAGTCGGGAACTCGTCAGCGTGTCGAGTCCGAAAGGCCTCGGGCCGGCCGGATCCGGCGCCCGGGGATCCCGCGCGATGAGTTCCACGTACGATCCACCGCGCAGGGGCAGGATGGCGTTGTGGGTTCCGAGACCGGGATGATGTCCGCCACGCGTCGGAGCATGTCCGAGACGGGTCCGGAACATTTCGATCGCGGCGGCCAGATCGGGGACGGCATAGACGAGGTGATCGAGGGGCAGTCGGCATGCCATGTCGGAATCGCTCATGGCATCGGGCTCCGATGAGGTGATATGCTGCGTGTCATGCCGGATTCCCTCGCCGATCTTCCTGGAAGCGATTCCATCGATCGAGCCCTGGCCGAGATCGAGGACAGGGGATACACGATACTCGAGAACGTGATTGACGAGGACCAGCTCGATGCGATCACAGAGGCGCTCGATCGGATCGAGCGGGAGCATGGAATCCAGCCTGCCGGGAACGAGTTCGAGGGCCACCAGACCGTTCGGATCTACAACCTCCTGGCCCATGGCGATCCCTTCACGGCGATTCCGATCCACGCGTCGCTCCTGCCCGTGGTCGAGGGTGTTCTCGATCCCGGTTGTCTGGTGTCGAGTCTCTCCTCGATCGCGATCGGTCCCGGAGAGAGTGCGCAGCCGATCCATGCGGACGACCAGATCATCGGGCTCGCCCGTCCCCATGCGCCCGTCGTCTGCAACAGCATGTGGGCGATCACCGACTTCACGGAGGAGAACGGCGCGACGCGAATCGTCCCCGGAAGCCACAAGGCATCGGCATGTCCCGAATACGGGATCTCCGGGATCGAGTCGATTCCCGCGGAGATGAAGCGGGGCAGCATCCTCGTCTGGAACGGCAGCCTATGGCACGGAGGCGGCGCGAACCAGACGAATGAGCGCCGCATCGGGATCGCGATGAACTACTGTGCGGGTTTCATCCGGCAGCAGGAAAACCAGCAGCTCGGGATTCCACGAGACCTGGCTGCGACGTTCCCTGAACGGTTGCAACGCCTGATCGGCTATGGCGTCTACCGCCATCTGATCGGCCATATCGACAAACGCGACCCGATCGAGCTGCTCGGCGTCGAGGGCGGGATCAAATCGATCTGGGATCTGTGAAAAGCCGGAGCGGGTCGCCGGCATCCCTTTCGGGTCGCGGCAGGATCTGTCGGAGGTGGTCGGCGAGTCGCCAGCCTCTTCGTCTTCTCCGCGCGCGCCATTGTTCGGGATAGCCGAGAGAGACCTCTTCGAAGCGTACGCCATCGATCGTCCGGGTACAGGGAATGTGCAGGTGGCCCGAGACGACGACGGAGGCGCGGAAGCGTCGGTGCCAGTCCTCGGTTCGACGCGTCCCACACCAGACCATGAAGCGGGGAATCGAGGGAAGGCGGGCGAGCTCCTGCCGCATCGGGAAATGCGAGATCAGGATCGTGGGGTGGGGCATCCGGGCGAGGGCCTTCTCGAGACGTTCTTCGCTGATGCGGCAGCGCGCCGCGCACCATTCGGGAATGTCGGAATGCGGCTCCGGATGGAGCAGGACCTCGTCGACACAGCCGGTCTCGGCTTCCCGGGCCCACGCGACCGCATCCTCGATCGGGACATCATCGGGCCGGAAGCTGTAGTCGTAGAGAAGGAAGAGGGGTGCCAGCAGGTGGGGGCCGCCTTCTCCCTGCCAGATCGGGAAGGGATCCTCGGGCGTCAGGACGCCGCGATTCCGGCAGAGCGCCACCATCTGCTCATAACGGGCGACGCCCCGCAGACCCGTGCGGCGCGGCAGGGTCCAGAGTTCATGGTTGCCGGGTACCCAGATGAGGGCGGCGAATCTCCGGCCGAGGATCTCGAGGGCGCGATCGAGCTGGGCCGGCGTGTCAGCGATGTCGCCGCAAAGAACCAGCCAGTCGTCCGGGTGTTCCGGGAGTTCGTCGAGCGCGCTCAGGTTCTCGTCGAAGCCGACATGCAGGTCGCTGATCGCGAAGAGTTTCATGGTTTCCCCGTCCGGATCGATGGACCCGCAGCATACGCGATCGCCTTCGGTCGCGGGGACCCGCGCGCAGCGCGGCTTCTTCGAGGGGGTCTTCGGTTGACGGCGCGGATCGGGTCCCGAGCGGATCGCGGCTGCGGGCGGGCTACGCTGACGTTCGTCGTCTCCGGATCCGGGCGGGAAGCCGTGCCGGCGTGGCGGCGAGAAGGCAGGACTGCTCCAGGCGGAACCTCCGGGTCCACCCGTGGAACAGGGAGGGAGACGTGGGTTCCGACGAGATGACGACCCCGACCGAGCGCGCATCGAGGAATCCCTTCGTCGATGACGCTCCCGTTTCTTCGAAGGCGCGCTACGCGCTCTTCATGCTGACGATCGCGTATACGTTCAACTTCATCGATCGCCAGATCCTGGTCATCATCCAGGAGCCGATCAAGGCGGAGATGGGATTGTCGGATACGCAGCTCGGTCTGCTGACCGGATTCGCCTTCGCACTCGTCTACATCGTTGCGGGCATCCCGATCGCCTATCAGGCGGATCGGGGGAACCGACGAAACATCATCTCCCTCGCCGTGGCGGGGTGGAGCGCGATGACGGCGCTATCGGGACTCGCCCAGAATTACGGCCAGTTGCTGTTGGCGCGAATCGGTGTCGGAATCGGTGAGGCGGGAGGCAGTCCACCGGCCCATGCGATGATCAGCGACAACTACCCGCCCCATCGCCGGGCGACCGCATTGGGCATCTACTCGACGGGGGTCCATTTCGGAGTCTTCGCTGGTTTCCTCCTGGGCGGCTTCATCAACGAGTGGATGGGATGGCGTGCGGCTTTCATGCTCGTCGGTCTTCCGGGAATCGTCTTTGCCGTTCTCTTCCGCTGGACCGTGGCGGAGCCCGAACGGGGGCGATGGGAGAACGTCGAGGTGGCCGGGCAGCGGCCGACGCTGGGCGGGACGTTGTCCCTGCTTCGCCGCTATCGGTCTTTCTGGTTCATTGCCGTGGGGTGCGGACTGACGGCCTTCGCGGGCTACGGAAACGGGAATTTCGCCCCTTCGTTCCTGATGCGGATCCACGGATTGGACTCGAGCGAGGCCGGACTCGTGATGGCGCTGGTGGGCGGGGGATCGGGGCTGCTCGGAACCTTGTTGGGAGGGCGCCTGGCCGATCATCTAGCGACCCGGGATGAACGCTGGTATGTCTGGCTCCCCGCGATCGCGAGCGGAGCGGCGCTGCCGCTGGCGTTTCCCTACCTCCTGCTCGACGATATCCGTCTCGTGATTCCGCTCATTTTCGTGGCGAACCTGATGCTGAACACGTATCTGGGGCCGTGTCTGGCGATCTCCCATCGGCTCGTTCCACCGGCGATGCGTGCCTTGACGTCCGCGATCCTCCTCTTCGTCCTGAACCTCATCGGCCTCGGCCTGGGCCCGCTGGTCGCCGGGTTCCTTTCCGATCGGTTCGAACCACGATTCGGCGAGGAGGGTCTCCGCTATGCGATGCTCGTGGTGGCCATGATCAGTTCTCTGGGAATCGTGATGTTCGGATTGGCTGCGAGAAGCCTGAGGACGGATCTCGAGACCTGAGGGTTCCGTTCGGATTCCGGAGGGTCGGGGGACGGCGATCTGTGGGGACGACCCGATCGTGGGAGGTGCGGAGGAGCGACGACGAGGGCGGGAAGCGCGGAAGCGGGATCCGGCTTCGTCCGGAGATCGGGAATCAGGCCTCGCCGCGTGGCTGTGGAATGGTCGGCGGCCATTCGCCGCCGCCCGTCACTTCGAGTGCCGCTCCGGAAACGTAGGTCGAATCGGGTGCCGCGAGGAAGAGCACGGCGTGGGCGATCTCGTCGGGCCGGGCGAAACGGCCCGCTGGAATCGCTCGCGTGATCCGGTCCCGGGTTTCCGCGTCGCCGTAGTGATCCCCCGAGAGTTCCGTCACGACGAGGCCCGAGACGACAC
>DRKE01000290.1 GCA_011051925.1 Deltaproteobacteria bacterium | reverse complement strand
GTCGTCGATCGCAAGACGGGGCGTCGCTCTTCGATGGCCCGCAGCACGGAGGCTGCGAGCATCTGGTCGGGTCCATGGGTTCCGGAACCGAGCCAGCTTTCGTTCGAGAGGTTGACGAGGAGATCGGCGCCGTCCCCGACGAGTTTCCTCGCCAGATCGGGAAGAAGGATCTCGTAGCAGAGCAACACGCCGGGGTGCGCGATGCCGAGGTCGAGAGGATGAGCGTCCTCTGCCGCGGCATAGGCCGCCATGCCCGGCTTCGTCAGCAGGCCCGGGAAGCGCTTGAGTCGGGGCGTCTCTGCGAAGGGCAGCAGTCGGGACTTCTGATGGCGAGCGCGAAGTTGGAGATCGGCATCGACGAGGATCCCGGCGACGCCGAGTGCGTCCCTGGCCGGGAGCGACTCGACCCAGGGTGCGCCGAAGAGGAGATGGCCGAAGGAGATGCCGAGAGGGGCCTCCTCGAGCAGCGGGTGATTGAAGGGCCAGACCGACCGGAACGAACTCTCGGGCCAGACGACGAGGTCGACCGGGCCTGCGCTGCGAGTGAGCCGAACGAGTCGGTTGCGGGATTCCCGATCGGATCGGATCGCGTCCCGGTCGCGTGAGTCGAGCCCGCTCTGGACGAGTGCGACGCGAATCGCACCGGGAGCAGGACCCGACTCCCCGGCGACCCGAACGGTTCCGGCCGGGCCGTCAGCGAGCGAGGACCAGACCGCGTGGCTGCCCAGCGCGGTGACCAGGACGAGGAGTCCGGTGATCGGAGGACGTCGTCGCGGCCCGATCACCGCCCGATGGATCAAGCCGTTCGCGCCCGCGATCCAGAACGAGACGCCGAGGGGGCCGACGAGCGACGCGGACTGGAGCAGCTCGGGCGTCGTCGTGAGGCTGTTCGCCAGCGAAAGCCAGGCGCCGGGGAAAAGGGCCTGGCGGAATGCCTCTCCCAGGACCCAGGCCGACCCGACTCCGATGAAGGCCGGCCGGGAATCGGTTCGGGTCGGATCCCCGACGAGGAGAGAGAAGAGCGCGACGGGAAGCGCTCCGAGGACCAGCAGGGAGAGGAGCCATGCGAGGCCGAGAGCGACGCCCCCGAGATCGAAATAGCTCGCCAATGCGACGCTTCCCGTTCCCCCCACGGAGACCGCGGTGCCGATCGCTCCGGCCAGACCGCCGAGCAGGAGACGTTCGGAGCCTCGTCGTGCGTGAAATGCCCCTAACAACGGAACCAGGCAGACGAGTGAAAGAGGCCCGAGATGCCCTCCCGGCTGTGTCAGTCCGAGGGCGAGACCCGAGGTCGCCGAAGCGCCGATCGCCGCCCTTCCGGTCAAGCGAGGGGAATGCCGATCTGTCGTGTTCATGCCGTTCAGTCCTCGAATCCACGTGCGAAGGTCCTCGAGAAGGTTCACAATGATCATCCGGGACCGGGAAGGAACATTCGTGTCGAGAAGAGGACTGATCGGGATCGTAGCGCTGACTCTCGTGGCCGGAGGCTTGTTGTTGACCGTCGTCAGCGACAGCAGTCGGATGGTCGGAAGGACGTTCCCGGGGTTCCTGATCTGGGACAACGGGATGCTGCTGGCGTTCCACGATGCGGATTGGACCGGCATCAGCGCGGGGTTGCCGACCTACGGTCGGATCGTCGAGGTGGACGGAGCGCCCTTCCAGGATCGCGCTTCCCTGATGGATCTCGCTTCGCGACGCCCTCTCGGCACGCCGATCCACTACGAGATCCTGAAACGGGGTCGGCGGATCGCGCTCGACGTTCCGACCATGCGTTTCTCCCTGGCCGCCTACCTGGGAACCTTCGGGATCTACATCTTCGGAGGGCTGATCTGTCTCGCGACCGCGTTGGCGGTTCTCTATCTGAAACGGAACGCCGCCGACGCGAGGGCGCTCTCGGTCATGCTCTTCAACATCGGTTCGGTCCTGCTCCTCGCCGTCGACTTCATCGGCACCTCCCGCTTCGGCCGGATCCTGCCCGTGCTGGAAGCGATGACGCCGATCAGCATCCTGGGTTTCGTTGCGGTCTTTCCGGGAAGGCGATTCCGGGAGACCACGATCCGCAACTTCCTCGTTGTGGGTTATTCCGCGAGCGTGGTCTACGGGGCCGTCGAAGCCGCGCTCTTCTATTCGGATCCGGAGCTGTCCCGGCGACTCGGGGACTTCGCGTATATCGGAATCGCGCTCGCCCTCGGCCTGGCGATGCTCGCCCTCGGTCATTCCCTGCTGCGGGAGGATTCCAGTACCCACCGCGTTCGTGCGGCGATCGTATTCGCGGGCGTCCTGTCTGCCTGCCTCATGCCCGCCGTTGCGCTTCCCGCCTTCTTCCTGCTCGGATGGAACATCTCGTGGAGCCTGATCTTCGCGCCGATCTTCTTCTTTCCGATCGCCGTGCTCTATGCCGTCATTCGCCATGATCTCTTCGAAGCCGAGCGCTTCATCCGCCTGTCGCTGGGGTACAGCGTGGCGTCGGCGATGGCCACGCTTCTCTATTCGATCATCCTCTTCACCCTCGACTGGACGATCTTCCCCGATCTGGCGACCAACCCGGTCGCGGCGCTGCTCTTCGTGCTCGTCCTGGCGGTCTCCTTCAATCCGATCCTGGAGCGGACCCAGGCGGCTCTGGATCGGTATTTCTACCGTACGGTCGTCGATCCGGGTCGCGTGCTCGAAGACCTGGCGGCGGATCTCACCGAGTGCGACGACGAGGAGGCGATCCGGTCCTGTGTCGAAGAGAAACTTCGGGCGGCGCTGAACCTCGAATGGGTGAAGCTCGATCGGGACGGGGCGGGCGGGAACCGGGACGACGTCGAACTCGGGTTCCCCGTGAGCTTTCGTTCCGAGGATCTGGGGACCCTTTCCTGCGGCGGGAAACTCTCGGGTGCTCCCTTTGCCGCGATGGACCGGGATCTGCTGCTCGGCGTGGCTTCCCAGATCGGGATCGCGATGCGAAACGTGCGGTCCATGGCGGCCTTGCGTGACGCGCAGCGCGAGCTGCTGAGGAAGGAAAGGCTGGCGACGATGGGGGAGCTGGCGGGATCCGTCGCACATGGTGTCCGCAATCCCCTCTCGGGAATCCGCGCCTCGGCGCAGATGGCGCGCCAGCAGACCGCCGAGCCCGAGATGCAGGAGACCCTCTCGAACATCATTTCGGAATCGGACCGACTCGAGCGTCGGGTGCGGGCGCTGCTCGACTTCTCACGTCCCTTCCAGCCGACGATCGAGGCGGTCGATGTCGGGTCGATTCTCGAGTCGGTTCGTCACTCGATCGAACCCCAGGCCCGCCGACAAGGGGTCGTCCTCGAAGTCGACGTGGGATCGGACCTGGAGCGGGCGGCCTGCGATGCCGATTTCCTCGAGGAGGCCCTGCTCGAACTCGCGGGGAACGCGCTTCGGCTGATGGGAGAGGCCGGAGGGCGACTGCGGCTTTCGACCGCACAATCCGGGCAGACGATCCGCATCCGGGTCGAAGACGACGGGCCCGGGATTCCCGAGAACGTCCGATCGCGGGTCTTCGATCTCTTCTTCACGACCCGATCCGAGGGCACGGGGATGGGCCTCGCGGTGGTGAAACGGATCCTCGATTCGGTGGGCGGAACGATCGCGGTCTCTTCGGAGCCCGGTCGGGGGGCCGCATTCGAGATCACGCTTCCCGTCGCCATGGACGATCGGGTCAGGGCGTCGGGATCGTGAGGCCCTGATGCGCTTCCACCAGCTGGGCGTCCTTGCGGTCGATCCGTCCGTCGCCGTTGACGTCGAGTCGTGACTGGTAGAAGAGCTCCCCGACCTCGAAGCCGATGGCCGCATCGACCAGGGCCAGGTCGATCGGGTCTACGGCTCCCGAATCATCGACATCCGGGTCGGGGAGCAGGAGATCGACCATCGCGCCGCCGATGGGCGCATCGACCACCAGGGTATCGGCGAGTGGATCGTCGTATTCGCCTCCCGGATCACCCAGGTGGAGGGTCGTTCCCCGGGCATCCGTGACGACGAGCGTCTCGCTGTGGGGATCGCCGTCCGTG
>DRKE01000289.1 GCA_011051925.1 Deltaproteobacteria bacterium | reverse complement strand
CTTCCGGCTGGAAAGGATCTGCCGCATCTCGGCGGCACTCTTGGGGGTAGACATCGTTCTGGCTTCTTTCTCGGTTCTTCCAGGGTTTCTCTCGGCTCTCGGGTATCCGACCCGACGATCGGGTCCGTCGGACTTCGAGGCTCGGCGGCGAGGCGCCCGACGAGGACACGTCGAGCGATCCACGACGCTCCCGAGACAGTCTCGTAAGGTCCTTCTAGAAGGTGTCCCCGTCAAGCGGAAACGGGTCATTTTGCAGGGGAATCCGGAGCCGGTTTCGAGCCTCGGGGACGGCAATGCATCCCGGTTGCCGATGGCTGGACCCACGCCCGCCAGGAACCCGATTGACTGGCAGTCACCCGCGCGCCCCCTTCTCCGCAGAATCCTGCCGAACACGCCCGGCGCCGGTCTCAGGGGCCCGCTCAGCCTCCCGAGGACTGCCTTCGAAAGGCGTCGAGCAGCTCGGCCTCCTTCTCCTTCGCCGCCTCGATCTGCACGTCCTTCACGGTATCGAATCCGCGGATCTGCTCCGGAATCCCGGCGATCTGGACCGCGAGATCGAGATTCCCGACGCTGAGACCCTGCAGGATCTCCTCGATCACCTCCTCATATTCCCGGACGAGGGCCCATTCCCGCCGGCGATGACGGGACCGGTTCACGAGGTCGAACGGCGTGTGACGAAGGAATTTCAGGTGCCGGATCCACTTGAGGACGGTCATCAGTCGCCGATCGATCCGGATCTTGGGAACGCGACCCGTTTCCTTGTCCCGGAGGAAGGGGATCTGTGGCCCGAGATGGAACTCGAGCTTGTAGTCGCCCTCGAACTCGGCATCGAGCTGCCGCTGGAAATCCTCGCTGGCCCAGAGCCGCATGACCTCGTACTCGTCCTTGACCGCCAGCAGCTTGAAGTAGTAGCGCGCGACCGCGACGGCCAGCCGATTCCCTTCGACGCCCAACGCATCTTCAGCCGCCGCAACCCGATCGACCAGACGCCGATAGCGCTCTGCATATCGCGCATCCTGATAGTCGGTCAGGTACGCCACACGACGGGCCACCACGTCCTCGAGCGTCTCCGCAGGAGCCACGGCCTGTGAGACCCGGACTCGTGACGCCGCCAACGACGCCACCTTCTCCGGATCGCAGGCCGCAAGACGCCCCCATGCCAGCGCTCGCTTGTTCATCTCGACCGCGCGGCCGTTGAGTTCGATGGCGCGTTCGAGGGCGGGCAGGCCCACGGGAATCAGTCCCTTCTGGAGAGCGAACCCGACGAGAAACAGGTTCGCGCCGATCGCATCCCCCAGCAGCGCCCGGGCCAGACCCGACGCGTCGATGAAATCCGCGTGCTCCGGACCGACCGCCGTCCGGATGGCCGCCTCCATTCCCACAGAGGACATGTCGAGATCGGGACTCACGGCGAAATCGGCGGTCGGCGCCACGTGCGTATTCACGACGGCACGGGTTTCCGGAGACAGTTTCCCGATTCCCTCCTGTCCCGTGGCCACGACGATGTCGCACGCCAGGGCGAGGTCCGCTCCGCCCATCGGGATCCGGGTCGAATGCAGGTCTTCCGGATCCCGCGCAATCCGCACATGACTCGCCACGGGGCCGTTCTTCTGGGCCAGCCCGGTGACGTCCAGCAGGGTCACGCCCTTCCCTTCGAGATGTGCCGCCATCCCGAGGAGCGCGCCGATCGTGATGACCCCCGTCCCGCCGATCCCGGCGACGAAGATGTTGAAGGGTTCGTCGACGGGTGCCACGCGTGGGTCGGGAAGCCCCTCGAAGAGCGAAGCGTCGACGGGCTCGAGATCCTCGTTCCCGACCTTGCGGAGGCTCCCTCCGATCACCGTCGCGAAACTCGGGCAATAGCCCTCGAGACACGAGTAGTCCTTGTTGCAGGAAGATTGATTGATCGTGCGCTTGCGACCGAATTCGGTTTCCACCGGCTCGATCGAGATGCAGTTCGACTGGACGGAACAGTCTCCACAGCCCTCGCAGACGAGCTCGTTGATCACGACGCGGCGATCGGGATCCGGAAACTCACCGCGTTTGCGGAGCCGGCGGGCCTCGGCCGCACAGGTCTGGTCGTAGAGGAGTGCCGTCACGCCGGGAATCGTCCGCAGTTCCTTCTGGACCCGATCGATCTCCTTGCGATCGTGGATCGTGACGCCCTTGGGAAAGGCATCCGGCGTGTATTTCCCGATGTGATCGGAGAGGACCGCGATGCGTTCGACCCCTTCGGCCGCGAGCTGCCGCGCGATCTCGGGTGTCGTGATCTCCCCGGCCATCTCCTCACCTTCGATCGGCTGGCCTCCGGTCATCGCGACCGCGCCGTTCACCAGGATCTTGTACGTGATGTTCACGTTCGCCGCGACGGCAGCGCGGATCGCCAACAGTCCCGAGTGGAAATACGTCCCGTCCCCCATGTTCTGGAAGATGTGTTCCACCTCCGTGTAGGGGGACTGACCGATCCAGTTCGCGCCCTCCCCGCCCATCTGGCAGACGGCCAGGGTGCGCCGATCCGGCAGCCAGACCGCCATGCCATGGCAGCCGATCCCACCGAGCGCGACGCTGCCCTCGGGCACCACGGTCGATCGATTGTGCGGGCATCCCGAACAGAACGACGGCAGACGGGAAAGGCTTCCCGTCTGGACGACAGGGCGCGCCGGGACCGCTTCCGGACGCAGCCTCTCTCGCCACTCCCGCGCCTCGCTGGAATCGGGCCCCGCCCCGCTCGCATATTCCTCGATCCAACGCCGAAGCACCCCCTGCATGATCGGAGGCGTCAACTCACCGACGCGCGGAACCAGGGGGCGACCCGAGGGATCGTGCTTGCCGAAGAGTCTCGGCCGCTCGGAAAGGTTGAAGAGCAGGTTCGAGATCTGCTCCTCCATGATCGGCGCCTTCTCCTCGACGATGAGCAGATCCGTCCGACCCCGGGCAAAGCGGCGCAATCCCTCCGGTTCGAGGGGCCATGGCATCCCGACCTTGTAGATCGAGATCCCCAGATCGCGGGCGGCGACATCGTCGAGCCCCATGTCGACGAGGGCCTGCCGCACGTCGCCATGGGCCTTGCCCGTCGTCACGATTCCCAGACGTCGACGCGGGCTCTCGAGGACGACCCGGTCGACCCGATTGGCCCGAACGAATGCGCGAACGGCAACGAGTCTCTGCTCGAAGAGGCGCGCCTCCACCTGGAGTGGAAGATTGCTCCAGCCGATATGCAGCCCGCCGGGCGGCATCTCGAAATCATCCGGGATGACGATCTGGACGCGGTCGGGCGAAACCAGGACCGACCCCGAACTCTCGACCGTGTCCGTCAGGCACTTGAAGCCGACCCAGGAACCCGAATAACGCGACAACGCCCAACCGATCAACCCGAAATCCAGATAGTCCTGGATGTTCGAGGGGTTCAGGATGGGGATCCCGCAGTGGATCATCGCCGGCTCGCTCTGGTGCGCGATCGAGGACGACTTCGCCCCCGGATCGTCTCCCATCAGGGCCAGGACGCCACCGTGTTTCGATGTCCCCGCATGATTCGCGTGTTTCAGCGCGTCACAGGCACGATCGACCCCGGGTCCCTTGCCGTACCACATGGCAAAGACGCCATCGACCTTCGGTCCGTCGAGCAGGACCGCCTGCTGCGTTCCCCAGACTGCCGTCGCCGCGAGATCCTCGTTCAATCCCGGCTGGAAACGCACCCGGTGCTGCTCGAGAAGGGCCTTCGCCTGCCAGAGATTCATGTCGAAGGTTCCGAGTGGAGAGCCCCGATAGCCCGAGATGAAACCCGCCGTATCGAGTCCGGCTGCGACATCGCGGCGTCGCTGCATCAACGGAAGGCGCACGAGCGCCTGGTTCCCCGTCAGGAAGACGCGGCCCGACTCGACCCGATAGCGGTCTTCGAGCTCGTAGTTCGCATCGAAATCAGGGGCTGCGGCCAAGACGGGAAGCTCCTCGCCCGACTCGATTCGAGGACTCGATCCGAACGGGCACTCCGCTCGACGGTCGGGACCGGAATGGCCCTCACGACATTCTCGCGGCTTGTGTCACCTTGTTGCACGCTAGCGTAGGTCGCCGACAGGAGGAAAACGATGATGGGAACAGGAGACGTCCAGCCATGAAGATCGGGGTCACGATCCAGGCAACCGACAAGGCGATGCATCCGGTCGAGGTCGCCCGGGAAGCCGAGGCCCGGGGTTTCCATTCGCTCTACATCCCCGAGCACACGCATATCCCGACGAGTCGGCGGACGCCGGCGCCCACGGGCGCCGAGACCCTGCCAGAAGAATACCTGCGCAGCCCGGATCCCTATATCGCCCTCGCCGCAGCGGCCACCGCGACGGAATCGATCCTGCTCGGCACCGGAATCGGGCTGCCCGCCCAGCACGATCCGATCACCTTCGCCAAGGAGATCGCGACCCTCGATTGGATCTCCCGGGGACGATTCGTCTTCGGGATCGGCTACGGCTGGAACCACGAAGAGATGGAGAACCACGGGATCGACGTGAAGCGCCGGCGGGCTCTCGTCCGGGAAACGATGCTCGCGATGCAGGCGCTCTGGGCGAACGACGTCGCCTCCTTCGAGGGCGAGTTCATCCGCTTCGAGCCCTCCTGGCAATGGCCCAAGCCGGTCCAGACGCCTCGGCCGCGGGTCCTGATCGGGGGCGCCGCGGGACCGATCCTGTTCGACCACATCGCCGAATACGCCGACGGCTGGATGCCCTTCGGCGGCGCTGGCATGGCCGCGGAACTCGACCGTCTACGCGCCGTCTTCGAAGCGCGGGGCCGGGACCCCGAGAGCCTCCACATCGCGCCGATGGGAATCCTCCCGAGCGAAGAAAAGCTTCGCTATTTCGAGGATCTGGGCGTGGATGAAGCCATCCTGCGCATCCCCTCCGCCGGCCCCGATGAGGTCCTTCCCGTCCTCGACGACTACATCCAGTACATCGATCGCTTCCACGACTGAGACGCTTTGACGGCGCCAGCCTATTTCGATACGCTCCGGCTCGTATTGTCGGCGGATCGCCCCGGACCTTGTCGACGCGTCCGGGAACAACCGAAATCCGCCAGACCTGGCGGTCCCGGAACGAAAGCGTCCGAGCCGCCGCGAAGGACATCGATTGGACCTCCGATACACCGCCGAAGAGCAGGCATTCCGGAACCAACTCGCAGCCTGGCTGGCCAGTGAGGTGCCAGCCCACGGCCCGCCTCCGCCCTCCGATGACTGGGAGGCCCGGCGCGCCTATGACACAGCCTGGCAGCGCAAGCTCTTCGATGCGGGTTATGCCGGCATCAACTGGCCAAAGGAATACGGCGGCCGGGATGCGACGCTGATCGAGCAGCTGATCTATTTCGAGGAGATCGCAAAGGCCAACGCACCCTACGTCGGCGTCAATTTCGTGGGCGTTCTCCACGGCGGCCCGACGATCATGGCGGAAGGGACCGACGCCCAGAAGGCCGCCCACATCCGCAACATCCTCGCCGGCGACGAGGTCTGGTGCCAGGGCTTTTCCGAGCCGGTCGCCGGCTCGGATCTGGCCGGCCTGCAGACCCGAGCCGAGCGCGACGGGGACGTCTACGTCGTGAACGGACACAAGATCTGGACGTCCTTCGCCCAGGTCGCGGACTTCTGCGAGCTGCTCGTCCGAACCGACCCCGAGGCCCCCAAACACCGCGGCATCAGCTGGCTGATCATGCCGATGGATCTCGAGGGGATCGACATCCGTCCGCTTCCGACGATCGAGGGCGAAGGGGAATTCTCCGAGGTCTTCCTCGAAGACGTGCGGATCCCCGTCGAGAATCGTGTCGGGGAAGAGAACGACGGCTGGCGGGTGACGAACGTGACCCTGCGATTCGAGCGGGGAACGGCCTTCGCCAGCGACATGATCCATCTCCAGGCCTTCGTGCAGGACCTGATCCGGACGGCCCGCTCGATCACGAGCCACGGCGTGACCGCCTGGGAAGACCGCGCCCTGCGCCGCGAGATCGGCCATCTCTCCGGCCAGCTCGAATCGCTCTGGGCCATGGTCAAGCTCTCGGTCTGTGAAGCGAAGAAGACGGGCGTCCCGGGACTCGGCTCGTCGGCGGTCAAGCTCTACTACACGGAGGTCTACCAGCAGCTCACGGAGCTCGGGGTCCGCCTACTTGGACGAGCGGGTCTGTCGCGGTCCGACGTCGCCGACCTCCCCTCGAGCCTCTTCCTTTCGCGACATTTCAACGCGATCTCGATCGCGATCGCGGCCGGGACCAGTCAGATCCAGAAGAACATCATCGGCGAACGCGTCCTGGGCCTGCCCAAGGAACCCCGACCCGCTGCCCGATCCCATCACCGATCGGCTCCGGAACCCGCCCGGTCCTGAGCCGACGAGACCGACCCGTCACCCCGAGGAGACCCCGTGGATTTCCAACCGACCGAGGACCAGAAGGCGCTGCGCGACGGCATCCGCAGCTTCTGCGAGGGCCAGATCCCGAATGAACGGATCCCCGACCTCGAGAAATCGAAGGGCTTCGACCGGGGACTCTGGACCGAGCTGGCGGAGATGGGGGTCTTCGCACTTCGTGTGCCCGAGAAGGACGAGGGGATCGGCCTCGGATATTCGGAGGCGGTCCTCGTCTTCGAGGAACTCGGCCGCCGCCTCGTCCCCGGGCCCCTGGTCTGGAGCCATCTGGCGGCCGGACGGATTCCCGGAGCCGCCAGTGGCGAACGGGTCGTGGGGGGTCTCGATCTCCATGGGGGGATCGACGAAGCGACGACCCCGATCCTGGTCGAACATTTCGAGAGCCTCGACGTCCTGCTCGTCCTGCGTCCCGAGGGCCTGTTCGAACTCGATCCGCGGGACCTCGACGCGAAGGAAGTCGACATCCCCCTCGATCCGCTGACCCCCGTCCATTCGATCGACTCGCTGCCCCGGGGCGAAGAGATCGGCGATGCCGAAGCTTCCGCGCGCATGCGCCTCGAGGGGGCCGCCCTCGTGTCGGGCCAGCTCCTGGGCCTGGCCGAAGGCGCCCTCGACCTCGCGAACGAATACGCGAAGACGCGCGAACAATTCGGTCGTCCGATCGGCGGCTTCCAGGCGGTGAAACATCTCCTGGCCGAGATGTTCGTTCGTCAGGAAGCCGCACGCGCCGGTGCCTACAATGCCGGCGCCACCCTCGACGCGCCCGAGGTGGGCGATGTCGAGCGTGCCGTCTCCTCGGCCAAGTTGACCGCCGGTGAGGGAGCGATCCGCAACGCTCGCGGATGCATCCAGGTCCACGGCGGCATGGGCTTCACCTGGGAAGTGCTGGCCCACTACTACTTCAAGCGCGCCTGGGTTCTCGAGAACGTCTTCGGCACCCAGGACGAGCATGCCGAGCGGATCGCCGGAATCCTCGAGAAGCCAGGAAGCGGATCATGAGCGGAATCCTCTCCTACGGCGCCTGCATCCCGCGCACGCGGCTTCCCCTCGCCGCGATCGGGGGCGGCACGGCGCGCGAGGGTGGCCCCGAGAAGGCCGTCGCCTGGAACGACGAGGACTCGATCACCCTCGGCGTGACTGCTGCGATCCACTGCCTCGAGGGATTCGACCGGGCGGGAATCGACATGCTGATCTTCGCCTCCACGACCCTGCCCTTCGAGGAGAAGCAGGCGGCGGCGCTCGCTGCGCGTGTCCTCGACCTGCCGCGGACGACCCAGACCCTGGACGTCACGGGATCCACCCGTGCGGGGACCTCCGCCCTTCGTGCCGCACTCGATGCCGTGAGTGCAGGATCCGCGAGTCGTGCGCTGGTGATCGCCAGCGACACCCGTCTGGCCGCGCCGGGGTCGGGACTCGAGGCGAGGTTCGGGGACGGGGCAGCCGCCTTCCTCGTCGGCGAGGGCGAGGTCATGGCGATCCCGCAAGGCTTCTCCGCGATCACGGACGAAGTGACGGACCTCTGGCGCCCGAGCGGTCATCGCTTCGTGCATGCCTGGGAGGACCGATTCGTCGTCCAGGAATCCTTCGCCCCGAACATGGCCGCGGCCATCGGCTCGCTTCTCGAGCAGACGAAGACGCAGGCCGGAGACTACGACCGGGTCGCCCTCGTGGCACCCGACGCGCGCGCGCATGCGGGCGTGGCGCGCGCCACAGGCTTCGAATCGGACCAGCTGCAATCGCCGCTCTTCGGCCGCCTCGGGAATGCCGGGGCGGCATTCGCACCGATCCTGCTGGTCGCGATGCTCGAGGCGGCTGGACCCGACGAGCGTCTGCTCCTCGCGGATTTCGGCAATGGCGCGAACGCCGCCTGTTTCCGGACGACCGGACACGCCACGACCCTTTCCCCCCGACGCGGCGTCGAGTGGAACCTCGCGCGCCGACGCGTCGTCTCGGACTACGACGATTTCATCAAGGCGAAGGGACTCGCTCCGAGCGAGTGGGAAGCCGGAACCAACCCGGGCCTGTCCGCGACGATCCTCTTCCGCGAACGTGACGACGACCTCGGCTTTCTCGGTCAGCGCTGTCGAAGCTGCCAGGCCGTCCAATTCCCCGCGCAGCGGATCTGTGAAACCTGTTTCGCGAAGGACGACTTCGAGAAGGTCCGTCTGTCGGATCGGACCGGGACGGTCGTGACCTACACCTTCGACTATTTCTATCCGACCCCGAATCCCCCGACCGTCGTCACGATCACGGACGTCGACGGCGCGCGGATCCATCTCCAGGTCGTGGAGATCGCCCCCGAGGACATGAAGATCGGTCAGGAAATCGAGTTCGTGTTCCGGCGGATCCACGAATCCGGGGGAAGGCCGAACTACTATTGGAAGGGCATCCCGAAACCCGAAGGGCCCACGAGCTGAAGCACCGGGAGCAGGACTCCCGAATCGGACATCCACCGGCCCCGCTCGCCTCCCGATCGGGACGCGAGCAACCCGACCCATCGAAGGGAGTGGACATCATCCATGGCGAACAAGGAGTCGATCCGCGACAAGGTCTCGATCGTCGGCGTCGGCTGTTGCCCGTTCGGCGAGAACTGGGAGAAGTCTCCCTCCGACATGATCGTCGACGCGGCCTACGAGGCCTATGCCGATGCCGGGATCGAGAGGCCCCAGGAAGAGATCGATGCCGTCTTCACGGGTTCGATCTATTCCAACAAGGGCCCGCACGAATGCGCGGATGCCCTCAAGCTCTTCAACAAGCCGGTGACCTTCGCCACGAACTATTGTGCGACGGGAACGGACCTGATCCGGCTGGGCGTCCTCTCGATCGCCGCGGGTCTCTATGACACGGTCCTCGTCGTCGGATACGACAAGCCCAAGGACCGGGGCGTCTCGGGCCCCTCGGTCGTCGTCGATCGCGTCCGGGATCTGCCCCAGACGCCCGCCGGCTGGTTCTCCCTCGCTGCAGCCACCTATTTCGAGAAATACGGGGCGAGTCGGAAGGACCTGGCGAAGATCGCGATCAAGAACCACGCGAACGGCTGCCTGGCTCCCAAATCGTTCCTGAAACGCCCCATCACGGAGGAGGACTATTTCAAGGCCCGGATCATCTCCTGGCCTTTCGGTCTCTACGATTCGGCGGCCCAGACCGATGGTGCGGCAGCGGCGATCCTGACGCGATCGGATCTCACGGGACGTTTCCAGGGCGATCCGATCGCCGTGAAGGGCGTGACGGTCCGCTCGGGTCCCAATCCACAGAAGGATCCGGGGAACGATTTCCTGTCCTGGAAGCCCACGGCCTGGGCTCGGGACGACGTCTACGAGATGGCCGGCGTGACCGATCCGCGGAAGCAGATCGGCATCGCCCAGGTCCACGACTGCTTCTCGCTCACCGAGCTGCTCACCTATGAGGATCTGGGCTTCTGCGAGAAGGGGGCGGCCAAGGAATGCATCGCCGACGGTGTCTTCGAAAGAAGCGGCGCCCTGCCCGTGAATACCGACGGCGGCCTCAAGACCTTCGGCCATCCGACGGGCGCGACCGGCGTCCGCATGATCTACGAGAACGTCCTGCAGCTCCGGGGCCGGGCGGGCGAACGCCAGATCGAGGGCATCGACGGCAAGCTCGCCCTCTCCCACAATATCGGAGGCCATCCCACGGCCTGCGGCATCGCGATCCTGGGTCGCCCGTGACCACCCACCGCGATCCGTCCCGGCCGAAGCGATCACGAGGAGCGAGTGCCTCCCGACACCGGCAGCGGAGATCCCACCCGCTCCATCCTCGAGGAAGCCTGCATCGACATGACCGCTGACACGAGTCCAGACACGAAGAACGCGAGCGCCGAGGCCCCGGTCGCCTGGGACGAGATGACGATCCCCCGGACGCTCGAACGGGCGGCGCGCCTCTGGCCCGACGAATCGGCCCTCGAAGACGAGAACGAGGACGTCCGGTTCACCTTCGCGGAGCTGGCCCGCGCGGCCGGGGATGCGGCTCGTGCCTTCATCGCGGCAGGCGTGCAGCGCGGCGACCGGGTCGCCATCTGGGCCCCCAATGGCTGGCGCTGGATCGTGGCCGCGCTCGGCCTGCAATCGGCAGGCGCCATCCTGGTCACGCTGAACACGCGATTCAAGGCGACCGAGGCCGCCTATGTGCTCGAAAAGAGTGGCGCCCGGCTGGTCTGCACCGTCGGCGATTTCCTGGGCACCCACTACGCCGACTCGATCGCCGACATGGACCTCCCCCGCCTCTCGCGGGTCATCCTCTTCGACGGCGAGAGCCGGAGCGGCATCGCCTGGAACGATTTCATCGCCGAGGGACAGGCCGTGGATCCCGCTGCGGCACGGGCCCGCGCGGCGGAGGTCTCGCCCGAGGATCTTTCCGATTTCCTCTTCACGTCGGGTACGACGGGCAACCCGAAGGCCGTGATGACCGCACACGGCCAGAACCTCAAGGTCTTCGACGTCTGGGGTCGCAACGTGGGCCTGCGCCCCGGTGACCGATACCTGATCGTGAGTCCCTTCTTCCATTCCTTCGGCTACAAGGGCGGCTGGCTCTCCTGCCTGATCCATGGAGCGACCGCCCTGCCCCACGGCGTCTTCAGCGAAGCCGCGGTCCTCGAACGCGTCGAGAAGGAACGGATCACCGTCCTTCCCGGCGTCCCCTCGATCTACCAGTCCCTTCTCGCCTATCCCGATCGCCACCGCTACGACACGTCCTCCCTGCGCCTCGCGGTCACGGGTGCGGCACCGACCCCCGTCGAACTCGTGCGTCGGATGCGCGACGAACTCGGTTTCAAGGACGTGATCAAGGCATACGGGTTGACGGAGAGCTGCGGGACCGTGACCGCCTGCAAGCTCGGGGACGACCCGGAAACGATCGCGAACTCGGACGGCTGCGCGATCCCGGACACGGAGGTCCGCTGTGTCGATGCCGAAGGCAACGAAGTCCCTCGCGGAGAACCGGGAGAGGTCTGGGTCCGGGGCTACAACGTGATGCGGGGATATTTCGACGACGAAGCGGAAACCGCGAAGGCGATCGATTCCGAGGGCTGGCTCCATACGGGCGACATCGGCGTGATGGACGAACGGGGCTACCTCAAGATCACCGATCGCATCAAGGACATGTTCATCATGGGTGGCTTCAACGTCTATCCGGCCGAGGTCGAGAACCTGCTCTTCCAGCACGAAGACATCGCCGCCGCGGCCGTGATCGGCGTTCCCGACGAACGCATGGGCGAGGTCGGCATGGCCTTCGTCGTTCCCGTCCCGGGCGCCGAACCCGATCCCCAGGAGATCCTCGCCTGGAGTCGTGAACACATGGCCAACTACAAGGTGCCCCGTTTCGTCGAGATCGTCGAAACGCTGCCGACCAACGCGTCGGGCAAGGTCCTCAAATTCGAGCTCCGGAAGCGAGCGGAGACGATCCTCGCGTGAAGGAAGGGCCCCTTCTCACTGCGCCTGCGAAGGGGCCTCCGGAAGGGCTTCCGGCAGGGCATAGGCGACCAGGACATCCCCCATGTCGGAAATCGGATTCCCGCCGGCCGCGATGACGATGAATTGTCGTCCGTCCTTTCGCAGTCGATAGGTCATCGGCACCGCGTTCCCGAGATAGGGCAGCCGATCCCGCCACAACTCCTCTCCGGTCTCCACGTCGAAGGCGCGGAAGTACTTGTCCAGCGCCGCCCCGATGAAATAGAGGCCGGTCGCCGTCGAGATCCCTCCACCGAAATTCGGCGCCCCCAGGTTCGGAGCCATCAGCCAGACGGGAAAGGGCGCTGCCTCGCGCAGCGTTCCGAACGGACGTGTCCATTTCACGGATCCGGAACGCAGATCGACCGCCGTCAGGCTTCCCCACGGAGGTCGATTGCAGGGTGCGCCGAATCGGGAGGCCAACAGGAATCGCTGCGCTGCATAGGGCGTTCCCCGCATCTCGTAGAATTCGTTGGGATAGACGAAGGCCGACGGATCGAGTTCTTCCGCCTCGGCCCTGGGAATCAGCCGGTTCACGATCGCCGCATGGGTCTGGTTGACGACCATCAGCGCCCGCTCGGAATCG
>DRKE01000288.1 GCA_011051925.1 Deltaproteobacteria bacterium | reverse complement strand
GAACTCAATCTCGAACTGAAGAACGGGTGAAATTCGGAGGGGGAATCAGGCAGGTCTGCATCTCTGGGCGCTTGCAGGATAGTCGATCGGGAATCGGCCCGCCAGAACGCGATCGGCCTGCCCGGATCCTTCCGACCCGCCCCGTTGCAGCCCCTGCCAGACAACGACGCACCTGCGCAGGGTGCGCTCCCCCCAGCGACACATGGGTGGTTCACCCAACATCCTGATCCCGAACCCAGGAAGAGCAGGCTCCACGCTCCCGTCGCAGGAAACGCCCCCGTCGCAGGAATGCATCGATCTGGTCAGCCACTTCTGCCGCATTCATGATGAAGGAATGGGTGTGGGGAAGCACGAGGTGATCGGACATCCCCTCCAGCCGGGTGCTCGTCACGCTCACCGTGCCGTCATGCGGCCCGGGAAGCCACAGGGGGCCTGCGGGATTGATCCAACGACTCCCCGCGATCACACCGAAGGGAATGCCCGGTGCCGACAGCGTCCGCGGCAGATCCTTCTCACCGGTTCCGAGCCGGGACCCGAGTGGCCCCAACGCCGACGCCGCCAGGGGAAATGCACGAAGCCGATCCACGATCTCGCTGCCGCCATTGGGCGGCGCCAGCATGACCACGCGGTGCGCCCCGGGAATCTCGTGCCGCTCGAGCAGGGCGCGCAACACGAGGCCTCCCAACGAATGGGTCACGAAATCGATCGTGGCCTCCGGGCCCGCACACGCGCGAAGCGATGCCCATACCTGGTCCGCCGCCCGACCGATCGAGGCGGCCCGGGAATCGTAGTCGAGATTGCAGACACGGTAGCCACGCGCTTCGAGCCTCCATTCCAGGATCAGCATGTTGCGAGCGCTGCGACCGAGTCCGTGAAGCAGGACGACTGTTCGGGCTTCCCCGGACGGGGCCGTCTGCGGGCTGCGATCCGATCCGGCTGCGGTGCCGAGAAGCGGGGATCCCAGCAACAGCGTGATGAGCAGCCGCGCGATGCGGTCCGAACGTCTCCGGCTCATGCAGGAAGGATACGGATTTCCCCGGACCCGTTCGACCCCGTCGGTCGATCAGGAATCGGCAGCGACCTTCCGGGCAGAGGCCGGACTCTTCCGCGCCGCCTTCTTGGTGGCCGCCTTCTTTCCGGCAGACTTCTTGCGCGCCGCCTTCTTGGCCGGAGACTTCTTGCGGCTCGCGGCCTTCTTTTTTCCAGCCGCCTTCTTTCGAGCCGCGCCCCGGGCCCGCGTCGGCTTTCGCTTCGGAGGCGGGATCTCCTCGACCCACTTGCCATCCCGATAGGTCGCCCGCCAGCCCGTCGTCTTGCCATCCTCTTCGGACGTGACGTACTGCTCCCGGGTCTTGCGCGCGAAGCGCACGATCGCGGGCCGTCCTTCATGGTCCTTCACGGGCGCATCCGCCAGATAGCGGTATTTCGGATCCAGCTGATCCTTCACGGCGACCAGCTCGCTCACCTTGGGGGCGCGGGTCTCCCGGTGCTTGGGAAACTGGCTCGCGGCCAGGAAGATTCCAGCCGCACCGTCCCTCAGCAGGAAGAAATCGTCGCATTTCTCGCATCGCAGATGCGGCATCGGAATCGGATCGACCTTCGGTGGTGCGGGTTCGCCGCTGCGGAGGAGCTTGCGCGTGTTCTTGCATTCCTCGGCGGTACACCCGAAATACTTCCCGAAGCGCCCCGACTTGAGCTGCATGTCGGCGCCGCATTTGTCGCACTCGAGGACGGGGCCATCGTATCCCTTGATCTGGAAGGTCCCGGTCTCGACTTCGTAGCCGGGACAATCCGGGTTGTTCCCGCAGACATGGAGTTTCCGACCCTCGTCCACGAGATAGCTGTCCATGGCCGTCCCGCAGATCGGACAATGATGCTTCTTCAGCAGCAGGCGGGCTTCGCCCTCGTCCCCGTCGTCGCTCTCATCGACGGTCTCGACCTCGTCTCCGGGAATCAGGTTGATCGTGCTCTTGCAGCGCTCCTTCGGCGGCAACGCATAACCCGAGCATCCCAGGAAAACGCCCGTACTCGCCGTCCGGATCTGCATGGGCCGGCCGCATCTGGGGCATTCGATGTCCGTGTCGGTCGGGGCGTTCGCGCGCATCCCCTTCTCCGGGTCTTCCGCGGCAGCGAGCCGGGCACGAAATCCCTCGTAGAACTCTCCGAGGACGGTTTTCCACTCCTTCTTGCCCATCGCGACATCGTCGAGGGATTCCTCCAGCCCCGCCGTGAATCCATAGTCCATCAGATCGCCGAAATTCTCGACGAGCCGCTCCGTCACGATCTCGCCCATCTTCTCCGCGTGGAAACGCCGGTTCTCGAGACGCACGTAGCCCCGATCCTGGATCGTCGAGATGATCGAGGCGTAGGTCGACGGACGCCCGATGCCCCGCTTCTCGAGTTCCTTCACGAGACTCGCCTCGCCGTAGCGCGGCGGTGGCTTCGTGAAATGCTGGCTCGGATCGAGCTTCTCGAGGTCGAGCCGATCGCCGACCTCGACATCGGGCAGCGGCACGTCCTTCTCTCCGGTACGACCCGACGGGGGCTGGACCGCGGTATGGCCCTCGAAGACCAGGATCCGACCCCGGGTCTTGAGCTCGAACTCGCCCGCTCGGACGCGGAGACTCGTCGACAGGTATTCCGCAGGCGTCATCTGGCAGGCGACGAACTGGCGCCAGATCAGGTCATAGAGCCGCTGCTGATCCCGCTCGAGCCCATGGAGCGAGTCGGGCTTCACGCCGACATCGGAGGGACGGATGGCTTCGTGGGCTTCCTGCGCCCCCTCCTTGCTCGAGTAGGAGACCGGTGACTCCGGCAGGTAGCGATCGCCGAAATCCGCCGCAATCAACGCCCGGCACGCTTCGACCGCCTCCCGGGAGAGGTTGGTCGAGTCCGTCCGCATGTAGGTGATGTGACCGGCCTCGTAGAGCCTCTGGGCCAACATCATCGTCTTCTTCACGCTGAAGCCGAGACGGGTGCTGGCGGCCTGTTGGAGCGTCGACGTGATGTAGGGTGCTCCCGGACGGGTCTTCGTCGGCTTCGACTTCCGCTCGATGACTTCGTAGTCGGCGAGCTCGAGCAGCCGCAGCGCGGCATTCGTCTCCGCTTCGCTGGTCGGACGGAAGTTCTCGCCGTTCTGTTTGGCCACTTCGAGACGAAGCGGCTCCTTCGCCTTCGTGCGCGTGTCCGCGTAGACCTCCCAGAACTCCTCGGGAACGAAGGCGCGGATCTCCTTCTCGCGCTCGGCGATCAACCGCACCGCGACCGACTGCACGCGCCCCGCCGAGAGTCCGCGAGCCACCTTCGCCCACAGCAGCGGCGAGAGCATGTAGCCGACGACGCGATCGAGAAAGCGTCGGGCCTGCTGGGCGTTGACACGGGAGAGATCGAGTTCTCCGGGGTCCTCGAAAGCCTTCTGGATCGCACTCTTGGTGATCTCGTTGAACACGACGCGTTTGAAGCGCTGCTTGTCGCCACCGATCACCTCCTGCAGATGCCAGGCGATCGCTTCCCCTTCGCGGTCGAGGTCGGTCGCGAGATAGACCGCATCAGCGTTCCTTGCGAGCTTCCGCAATTCGCCGACGACCTTCTCCTTGCCGGGAAGGATCTCGTAGGTCGCATCCCAGCCCTTCTCGGGATTGATGCCCATGCGGGCGAAGAGCGCCCGCTTCGCCTGCTCCTTCTTGTGCTTCTCGCGCTTGGCCGGCGGCATCTTCCGGGTCTTCGCGGCCGCTTCCGCACGCGCCTTGGGATCGACCTTCCGCCCCGAGCCGCTGACGGGCAGATCGCGGATATGACCGACGCTGGACTTCACCACGTAGTCTCGACCGAGATACTTGTTGATGGTCCGCGCCTTGGCCGGCGACTCCACGATGACGAGCGATTTCCCCATGAATCTCGAAGGCCCATTTCCCTGTTGCGAACGGCGACGCCGGGGGGGCATGGCAGACCGATCGGTTCGTGCCGGATCGTTGCGGGGATCGGAGACCGGACTGGTTTTCTTGAGGCGACGATCCCCGTGCCCTTCCGGCGGCCTACCCGCTTAGCACATCTCCCCCGGTCCATCGCAAGCCCGGGGCAGCGATGCTTCGCCCACTTTCCACCCCGGGCCCGGGGAAAAGCGACCGCATCGCGCGGAGATACGACGATCTGGCAGAACCCGACGAAGTCCCTCGATTGCGCTCTCGTGCGGCCGTCTGGACCCGGCGCTCGAGCCGATCGGGGGCCGGCGCCCCGGATCCCCCTCGGGTCAGGTTCGGTCCCGGATCCCCATTCTGCGGTTCGTACCCCTTCCGGGCGCGGCTCCGCAGGGCAACACAAAAGGAAGCACCCGGTGTCCCCCAGGGTCAGCTGGTCCCGCCCCGATCATCTCGATCCCCGGCCCCGGAGTCTGTACACTGCGCCGCCGCCGGTCGTGCCCACACGATCGGCGGGATCCCTGCGGAATCACAGCAATCGACAACGCCTCGAACGACCCGCTTTCCCGTCGGGCCAGGACCCACGAGCAGGAACGCGTCACCGAGCCCCGAACGGACCCGAGCGTCCGCGACCGTGAGAAAGATGGCCGAACCCGAGTACGCTCTCGAGAACCCCCTCTCCCCGCCCGAAGCCACGCCGGTGGCCCGCCCGACCCTGGTACCGGACCCCACCTCGGCGACGAGACCGACCGGGGCCTACGACGCGGCCCTCGCGATGGCCGAGGAGCTTTCCGAGCGCCCCCTGCGAGGGGGCGGACCCGCCCGGGTGCGGACCCAGCACGCCAAACATCGGATGACGGTCTGGGAGCGCATCAAGGTCCTCACGGATCGCGAACCGATGATCCTGTGGCGCAACTGGGGACCGGAGCTCGACGGCGCCTCCATCGTCACGGGAATCCTCGACATCGACGGCCGGGACGTCGCCGTCTACGGACACGACTTCACCGTCCGCGCCGGTTCGATGGACGCGACCAACGGAGCCAAGCTCGCTCGCCTGATCTACATGGCCGGGGAGAAGGGCATCCCGCTGATCGGCATGAACGATTCGGCGGGCGCATTCGTGCCCGCCGGCGTCGGCGGGCTCGACGGATACAGCGAGGCCTTCACGGCCCTGCGCAAGATCAGCGGCGTCGTTCCCTCGATCAGCCTGATGTTCGGCTACAACGCCGGCGGTGGCGCCTACCTGCCCCGCCAGGGCTCGTTCATGATCCAGTGCGATGACACGTTCATCGGCCTGACGGGCCCCGGGGTCGTGAAGAGCGTCCTCGGCGAGGACGTCACCGCCGAGGAGCTCGGCGGCCCGGGCGTGCACGGCCAGAGCGGCGTCTGCGATCTCGTCACCAACGACGAACTCGGATCGCTCCGCACGGCGCTCCGACTGCTCGGGTACCTGCCCGACAACAACCGCTCGATCGCGCCCTTCCACGCCTCTTCCGACCCGGCCGACCGCTACACGGAGGACGAACACCGGCTCTTCCGGCGCACCTTCGATTCGCCAGCCGGCATGAACGCCCCGATGGACATCACGCTCTATCTCCAGCAGGTCTGCGACCACGGCGAATTCTTCGAGTTGCAGCCCCAACGCGCGCGCAACATGGTGACCGCCTTCGGTCGCCTCGGCGGCTGGGTGACCGGCTTCGTCGCGAACAATTCCGCGGTCTCCTCGGGCCAGATCGACATCGGAGCGGCCCTCAAGGCCACCCGCTTCATCCGCTTCTGCAACATCTACAACATTCCGCTGATCTTCATCGAGGACACGACCGGATTCCTGCCCGGAACCGACCAGGAACGACGCGGCATCATCCAGGCGGGCCGGAAGCTGCTCGACGCGATCATCGACGTCCGGACGCCGCGCATGACGATGATCATCCGCAACGCCTTCGGAGGCGCCTACGCCGCCTACAACTCCCATTTCGTGGGAGCCGACCTCGTCTTCGCGATGCCGATGGCGCGGGTCGCCGTCATGGGCGCCGCCGGCAAGGACTTCGTGTTCAAGGACGAGATGCGGGCCATCACCCGGAAGCACGCGCAGGCCCTCGCCAGCGGCGCGAGTCGCGAAGAAGCCGATCGTGAACGCGACGAGGCCCTGGCAGGTCTGACGGCGCGCTACGAAGAACAGCTGATGAATCCCAAGGAAGCCCTTTCCCTGGGCAGTGTGAGTCGACTCGTGATGCCCGGCGAGAGCCGTCGTATCCTCGCGCGCAATCTCGATTTCCTGATGCGCAAATATCAACCGGGACCGATGGGTGGTCCCCAGCGGGAGCACGAGTAGACCCATGCTGAACCGCGATGGCGAGAAGATCCGGGCCCACGAGGCCGACTCCGAATGGATTCGCAGCTTCGACGTCAGCGACGTGAAATGCCTCGTCGTCTGCCGTGGTCCGGTCCGCAAGGAGGCCTTCGACGTCTTCCGGGAGATCGGCATCCGGGAGTGGGGCATGCTCCTCTCCGAAAAGGACTCGGTGGTCTATCCGCGCTGCTACGCGCCGGAACTACGCGACCTGGAATTCCCGAACAACGTCCACCGGGTGATCGACTACATGGGAACGGGCCAGGAGGAAAAGCTCGAGCGAATTGCCGAGATCATCGATATCGCGGAGCGCAACGGCTACACCCACATCTTCGCCGGCTATGGCTTCATGGCCGAAGACGCGGACTTCATCGAAGCGATCGAAGCCTCGAGCGTCGATTTCATCGGCCCCTCCTCTTCGGTCATCCGCCGGGCCGGCGCCAAGGACGAAGCCAAGAAGCTCGCGCGCTCTCTCGGCAACGCCGTCGTTCCCGGCGTCGACAACGTCTCGGCCCTCGCCCTCGTCGAACGCGCCGGCAACGAGGCGGCTCTGCGTGCCCTCGCCCGGGAACACAAGTTGGATTTCGAATGGGACCCGGATCTCGACCTCGAAGAGAATGCTGAACGGCTGCTGCTCGCCGGCTACGCGAAGTCGGTCGAGCTCGTCACGATCGAAGAACTCCAGAAGGCCGCCGAGCGCGTGTCCCGGGAGATCTGGCAGCAGTACCCGGGAAAACGCATCCGCTACAAATGCATCGGCGGAGGAGGAGGCAAGGGCCAGCGCGTCGTGAGCGACGTCTCCGAAACGGCCGCGGCGGTCATGGACATCCTGGCCGAGCAGAAGGTCCTCGAGCCGGGTACGAACCGCAATTTCCTGATCGAACTGAACCTCGAGACCACCCGCCACAACGAGATCCAACTGGTGGGAAACGGGGAATGGTCGATCAGCCTGGGCGGGCGGGATTGTTCGATCCAGATGTTCGAGCAGAAACAGCTCGAGTTCTCGCTGACCGACGAACTGCTTTCCGTCGCGGCCGGGGAAACGGAGAATCCAGCCCACCGCGAGAACCTGCTGAAGGAACGTGAGACGTTGGCGGCCATGGAACGCGACGGCCAACGCTTCGGCGTGGGCGTCGGCCTCGATTCCGTCTCGACCTTCGAGTGCATCGTCGAGGGTTTTGATCACTTCTTCATGGAGATGAATACCCGCATCCAGGTCGAACACGGCGTGACCGAGCTCGTCTACAAGATGCGCTTCACGAATCCCGACGATCCCGGGGATTTCTTCGAAGTCGAGCGACTGATCGAAGCGATGGTATTGCTCCGGAAGCACGGCCCGCGTCTGCCGAAGCCCGAACGCATCCTGCGCGCCGTCTCGGCCGCCGAGGTCCGGGTGAACGCCGTCAACGCGGCTCTCCAGCCCCATGCGGGCGGCGTCATCCGGGGCTGGTCGGAGCCCCTCCCCTTCGAGCATCGCGACGACCAGGGAATCGGAACCCGGAATCCCGATACGGGCTCCTTCCCCTACTACAACCTCGCCGGCGCCTACGACTCGAACATCGCCCTCGTCCTCTGCGACGGCACGAGCCGACGAGACAACCTCGAACGCCTCTCAGAGATCCTGCGTCGGATGGAGCTCCGCGGAGAGAATCTCGAGACCAGCGTCCCGATCCACTACGGACTCGTGAACTGGACCCTCGGCATCGAGCCGATGATGAAACCCAACACGCGTTTCATGACGCCCTATCTCGCGGCCGTGGGTGCCCTGGGGATCCTTTCGCGGGACGTCGATCTCGAGATCGCGGCTCGCCACCTCATGCAGAGGGTCCCCGGCGCGTCGGCCCGAAAGGCCCTGGCCGCCCAGGAGACCCTGCTTCTCCGACCCCTGGAACGGCTCTTCCGGGACCCGCACTCGTTGGCGGGCTTCCTCGGTCTGCACGACGGCCGCATGTGGACGCGAAACGGCAAGCAGGTCTCGTTCACCCGGAATCCGATCGTGCTGCTGCAGGAGCTCTACCACTACCTGAACATGGACACGATTCCCGGCAAGCCTGCATCGGAGATGATCTGGGAACACGATGCGGATCTGCTTCGCGAGGCGCTCGGGTTCTATGAGGCGGTCGCGGACGCCCTCGGCACGCAGGACTGGCCGGCACTGTCGGCCCGGCTCGAGAGCGACCAGCCCGAGCCTGCGCTCGTGGGAGACGACGCGGACCTCTGGGCCGCATGCCAGGCCAGTCATCGCGGCTTCCAGGTCGGCGCCCCCCTTCTCGCGATGATTCCGCGCCTGGGCATCCTGTCGGAGTTCCTCGAGATCCACGTGAACGATGACCTCGAGCCGGTCTTCCCCGAGACCTTCCTCGACGCCGATCGGGCCGCCGAGCTTCGCCGCAGTCTCGCTCCCCCACCCAGGGCCAGCGCCCACGAGATCGTGACGCCGTCGGGCGGCACCTTCTATGCCCGAGAGGCGCCCCACCTTCCCCTGCTCGTCGATGAAGGCGACCACTTCGAAGCGGGCCAGCCCCTCTTCATCATCGAAGTCATGAAGATGTTCAACAAGGTCCTCGCTCCCTTCGCGGGCAGGATCAAGAAGAACCTGATGCACGACTCCGACGGTTCCGTGGTCCATGCCGGTCAGGTGATCTTCGAGATCGAACCGGACGAGGTCGTCGTGGAGGAATCGGAAGCGGATATCCTCGCCCGACGCGAACGCGTCACGCTTTCGGCACTCGGCGCCTGATCCCGACTTCCCATCATCCGCTCGCCCGGACCGTCGTCACGCGCGCCCCTGCGGCCTGCGCACGGATTGCCGCTCCGCTTCTCGATGGAAACCGGCATTTCGGATTGAAACGGGGATTTTCCCTTCACCGTTTCAATCTGAAAGCCGAATCATTCTCGAGCGATCGAAGCATCGCCCGACATCCACCGCGCAGACCCTGGGAGGGACATGGCTGCGTTGGCTCGAAGAAGGGGCCAGACATGTCCATTCGTATCGGTTCCAACGGAATCTCCCTGGGCGCCATCCGTTCGCTCCGGCGGGCCGAAAGCGCGATCGCCCGCTCGAGCGCCCGACTCGCTTCGGGCTTCCGGATCAATCGCGCAGCCGATGATCCCGCCGGCCTGGCGCTCTCGGAACGATTCCGGGCCGACATCGCCAGCCTGGGTCGTGCCCAACTGAATACCCAGGATGGCATCTCGCTGGCCCAGGTCGCCCAGGGTGGTCTCAGCGAGATTTCCAGTCTCCTTTCGGATGCGCGCGCCCTGGCTGTCCAATCCTCTTCCGGAGCCCTCGGCGGCCAGACCCGGGCACAGCTCGACAGTCAATTCCAATCGATCCTTTCGGATATCGACGCGATCGCCAATACGACGAGCTTCAACGGCTTCAATCCCCTCGCCGACGCGACCCTCCAGGTGGAGCTCGCCGTGGGCACCGAAGCGGGGGACACGATCACGGTTTCCGGGGTCGATGCCCAGGCGGCTGCGATCGGCGTCGGGGGTCTCGACATCGCGACTTCGGGCGCGGCCGCGAGCGGGCTTTCGTCGATCGATTCGGCCATCGCGAACGTGAGCGCCCTGGCCGCCCGGTTCGGGATCTCGGAGAACCGCCTCGAATCCCGATCGCGACTCCTCGGGATCCAGATCGAAGCCACGGCGGCCGCCGACTCCCGGATCCGTGACACGGATTTCGCCCTGGAGAGCGCCCGCCTCGCGAAGGCCCAGATCGTCCAGGAATCCTCCCTGGCGGTACTGGGACAGGCCAATCAGGACCTCCGGCTCGTTCTCCGCCTGTTGGAATAGACCTGCGCCGAGCGCAGGACGGCGGGGATCCCCATCCAGGCGCGGGCCCGACCCACGCCCATCGCTGGCCCCGCTGCCCCACAAGCCGTAGAATCCCGTCGTTCCAGACCGACCGTGCTGTCCAGACCCGCGCTGTACTCGTTCGGGCCTTTCCGGTCGAATCCGTCCGCATGTCTCCCCATCCGGACCTTCGTCGGTTTCCGCCCTTCGAGCCAGCCGGATCCCCCGATCCCCTTCATGGGCACACGGCATAGCTCGACGGCTTCGGCCGTCCCGAGGCCTCGATGTTCTCCTTGCGTGGCGCACCCGCCCATTCCGATGCGCGGCGACAGCGTTTGCTCGAAAAGCTGCGATCCATCAGGCCTTCGTTGGAAGCGGTCGAAAGCGAGTTCGTCATCCTCGTCGACGCGGAACGCGAACCCGATCCGGAGGAAATGGAGCGACTCGCCGCCCTGATCGACGAAGACGGCGACCACGCGCTCTCGGCGCCCGGAAGCCGGCAGACCGGCGAACCGCGCGAGCTCTTCGCGATCCCGCGATTCGGAACGATCTCGCCCTGGTCTTCGAAGGCGACGGACATCGCGCATCGCTGCGGGCTCGACGTGATCCGGCGCCTCGAGCGGGGAAGGGTCTATCGATTCTTCGGATTGACGGACATCCAGGAGGCCCTGGCCTTCGCACCCGAAATCCACGACCGGATGACCGAAAGCCTCCTCGTCGATCTCGACGCCGCGGCCGCGCTCTTCGAACATGCGTCGCCGGTGCCCTTTCGCCGCATCGACGCGCTCGGTCGGGGACGAGAGGCCCTCCGCGAGGCCGACCGGGAACTCGGTCTGGCCCTGGCCGAGGACGAAATCGACTATCTCGTGAGCAGCTTCCGGGCGCTCGGACGCAATCCGAGCGACGTCGAGCTGATGATGTTCGCCCAGGCGAATTCCGAACATTGCCGGCACAAGATCTTCAACGCGGATTGGACGATCGACGGCGAAGCGAAGGAGACGTCCCTCTTCGAGATGATCCGCAACACGACCCGGAGATCACCCGATGGCGTCCTGTCGGCGTACGCGGACAATGCCGCCGTGATCGCCGGGAGCGATGGCGGCCGTTTCCAGGTCTCTCCCGGGAGCCGTCGCTACGAACGGATCGACGAACCCGCTCCGATCCTGATGAAGGTCGAGACGCACAACCATCCCACCGCGATCTCTCCCTTTCCCGGTGCCGCCACGGGGTCCGGTGGCGAGATCCGTGACGAGGGTGCCACCGGCCGGGGTGGAAAGCCCAAGGCGGGACTCACGGGATTCTCCGTCTCCGATCTGCTGATCCCCGACGCACGTCAGCCCTGGGAGCTCGACCCCGGACGCCCTTCTCGCATCGTCTCGGCCCTCGATATCATGCTCGAAGGGCCCATCGGCGGCGCCGCCTTCAACAACGAATTCGGCCGACCGAACCTCGCGGGGTATTTCCGGACCTACTGCCAGGAGATCCAGGGCCCGGCGGGCCCCGAGATCCGCGGCTATCACAAACCGATCATGTTGGCGGGCGGCCTCGGCAACGTCCGTCCGATGCACGTCGAGAAGCAGGCGGCGCCGGTCGGCGCGCGGGTGATCGTACTCGGCGGGCCCGCCATGCTGATCGGCCTCGGGGGAGGCGCGGCCTCGTCGATGGCGACGGGAACCAGCCACGAGGATCTCGACTTCGCCTCGGTCCAGCGCGGCAACCCCGAGATCGAACGTCGCTGCCAGGAGGTGATCGATCGCTGCGCTGCCCTGGGCGACGCCAATCCGATCCTTTCGATCCACGACGTCGGTGCCGGCGGCCTCTCGAATGCCATTCCCGAGATCCTCGACCAGAGCGAGCGGGGAGGCCGGATCGACCTGCGCAGGATCCCGAACGATGAACCGGGGATGAGCCCGCTCGAAATCTGGTGCAACGAGGCCCAGGAACGTTATGTGCTGACGGTCCCCGAGGAACGTCTGGACGCGTTCGAAGCCATCTGCGAACGCGAGCGCTGCCCTTTCGCCGTGGTCGGCGAAGTCACGGCGGAGCGACGTCTGGTCGTCGAGGATGCTCGATTCCCGAGCGACAGGGCAACCGGGCGGGAGCGGCCGGACGAGGTCTCGACGCCGATCGATGTCCCGCTGGCCATCATTCTCGACAAGCCGCCCAGGATGCATCGCGACGTGAAGCGAGCCGGGAAACCCG
>DRKE01000287.1 GCA_011051925.1 Deltaproteobacteria bacterium | reverse complement strand
TTGTATTCCGCATGCTCGAGAAACGCTCCGCTCTCGACGAGTTCGCGGAACGTCTCAGGATCCACGAAATGGTAGTCGACGCCGTCCACTTCTCCTTTTCGGGGCTCGCGGGTCGTGTGCGAGACCGAGAGCCGCAGATGCGGGTCCCGTTCGAGAATCTTGTGACAGATCGTCGTCTTGCCCGTACCGGAGGGCGCCGCGATCACGAAGACATGGCCCTTCACCCTCGGCGCCTCCGGACGGAAAGGCCCGGGCACCCGGACCACGGCCGTCGACGATGAGGGCGAAGCCCGGGGGTGGCCATCTCACGGGGCGGACTCATTCGGCATCCTCCCCCTGGAAATCGGGAGCGAGACGCGCCGCGATCGTCTCGCGCGTGATCGCCGAAAGGATGACGTGGTCACTGTCCGTGACGACGATCGACCGCGTACGACGACCTTCGGTCGCGTCGATGAGTTTTCCGCGCTTTCCCGCTTCCTCCCGGAGTCGCCGCATGGGCGACGAACCCGGAGAGATGATCGCGATGACCCGCGAGGCGGTCACGAGATTCCCGTATCCGATATTCACCATCGTCGGAGCGGTGGCGGCGCGATCCCGGAGCGGAGTGCTACTCAACGTTCTGCACCTGTTCCCGAATCCGTTCGAGTTCGGTCTTGAGTTCCACGACGTCCTGGGCGAGGGGGGCATCACTCGCCTTGGATCCGACCGTGTTGGCCTCGCGACCGAGTTCCTGGAGCAGGAAATCGAGCCGGCGCCCGACGGGATGCCCGATCCCTGCCGAGCGAAGCGTTTCCCGGAACTGGGCAACATGGCTCTTCAGGCGAACGAGTTCTTCCGTGATATCGAGTCGATCGGCTGCGATCACGATCTCCTGATGGAGCCGCGCCTCGTCGAGCAGCCCGACCTCCCGCTCGATCTGCTCGGCGCGTTTCCGCAAGCGCTGTCGAGCGACCGCGACCACCTCTTGCGCCCGGGCTTCGAAGGACTCTGCCAGGGCCTCGACCCGATCCAGCCGCCCTTCGAGTTCGATGGAAAGCGATTCCCCTTCCGCCGCGCGCATGGCCAGCAAGGCCCGGGTCGCCTCGTCGACCGCATCCGCGAGCGGGCCCATCAAGCGATCCGCATCGATCTCGGTTTCGACCGTCCGGACCACCCCGGGAAGCGCGAGCAATGCCGCCGCGTCGAGGCCCGCTCCGAGACCATGTCGCTCCCTCAGACGCTCGGAAGCCCGGACATACCGTTCCGCGACCCCCTCGTCGATCTCGACCGAAGTCGTCGCGGTCCCCGGCGTGAGACCCACCGTGACGTCGACCTTGCCGCGGGAGAGCAGGCCCTTCACGCGCTGCTTGATCTCCGCCTCATGGTCGGCGAGGACCCGGGGCAGCCGGACCCGCAGATCCAGATGACGGTGGTTGACGCTACGCACCTCGACCTCGAGACCGACGCCACCGCTCTCACAGCGGGCCCGCCCGAATCCCGTCATGCTATGGATCACGTTTCCTCCTCCTGGACCGCCAGGACCCCCGGCAACCGCGCTTTCAGTTCTTCCCGGGTCACCGCCGCCGTCCCCACCTTCGCGACCACGACGGCGGCCGCTGCATTGGCCACGATACACGCGTCACGCAGGGATGCACCCGCTGCCAGGCTGAGCCCGAGGACCGCGATACACGTATCCCCGGCACCCTGGACATCGAAGACCTCGAGCGGCCGCGTCGGTACGTCGAAGACCCGCCCGTCGCGATCGAGCCCGGTCATTCCGGCACGACCCCGGGTGAGGACGATCTCCCTCCCACCCAGCTCATGACCCAGCTTCTCGACCAGCGATCGGCGGGCGGCGGAATCGACGTCGCTCCCGGGAACGAAGCGAAGGGCCTCCTCCAGGTTGGGTTTCACGAGCGAAGCCCCCCGGAAGCGGGTGGGATCCCGCTTCGGGTCGGCAACGACCGGGATGCCCCGATCGTGGGCCAGCGCGATGATCCAACGCGCCAACCCCTGCCCGAAGAGTCCCTTGTCGTAGTCCTCGAGAACGACGACATCACAATCCCCGATCCGTTCGGCCACGGCCGCGCGAACCCGATCGACCCGTTCCGCTTCGAGGGGCGAAACTTCCTCCCGATCGAGCCGGAGCATCTGCTGCCCCCGCGCCACGACCCTCAGCTTGTGGGATGTCGGGCGCCCGGGACTGCGCAGGAGTCCCGATCCCGCCATCCCGAGTCCTTCGACCAGACCAGACAGGATCTCGCCCTCGCGATCCTCTCCGACGAGGCCCACCAATCGACATTCCGCCCCGAGCGTCACGATTCCCCGGGCGACGTTTCCCGCTCCGCCCAGCACCGTGTCCGAGCGCATCACCCGAACGATCGGAACCGGCGCTTCGGGACTGATCCGGTCGACCTCGCCGATCCGGTATTCGTCGAGCAACAGGTCGCCCACGACGAGGACCCGCAGGCAGGAAAACCGTTCGAGAACCTCCTCGAGCTTCTCGCGCCGACCGCTCTTCACCGCCGCCCTCCGCCCTCGCCCACCCCATGTCCTCCCGCACCCGCGCCAAGCGCCGATTCGAGTCCCGCCCCGTCCGGTCGACCGCGAAGATGCCACAGAAGCAGGCCCCACCGCTCTTCGAGGCGAGAGCGCGCTCCGGCGGAAACGGGACCGGCAAGGCAGAGGCCGAGAACGAGGCCTGCATTCCGGATGATCCGCATCGTCCGGACGATCGTCGCCACCGAAGAGCCACGCCGCCGATCGAGAAAACGGTAGAGCGAGCGGTGGAACTCGATCCGGGTGGCAAGGGGAACGCGCGCCTTGCTGCTGGCGCCGAGTCGGTGGGCCGCCTGGAGCGCCTCGCAGTGGACGACCCGGAATCCCGCCTCGCGAACCCGCCAACAGAAATCCGTCTCCTCGAGAAAGAAGAAATAGCCTTCATCGAGAAAGCCGACCTTCTCGAGGAGTTCGCCCCGGATGAAGAAGACCGCGCCCCGGACGGCCTCGACGTCCCGCCCCCGCTGGAAGCCCACCGGATCGGCAACGGGCCTGTCCGATACCGGACTCTCCGAAGCACTCCCACGCCATCGGGATCTCCCGGAAAGCCACTCCGCCCCGAGCCCCGGAAAGCCATGGACCGAGCGCTGGGCGCGACCATCGGGATGCCGCAGCGCCGCACCCAGTACGCCGATGTCCGGCGATCCATCGAGCAGGCAGACCCCCCGGACCAGGAGTTCGCGACCGATCTCCGCGTCGCTATTCAACAAGAGGATGTGTCGCCCCCGACGAATCGCCAGGGCGCGGTTCACGCCAGCGGCGAATCCTCGGTTGCGTACCAGGGCAATCCGGCGTGCCGACGGCATCGACTCCTGGAGAACGTCCAGGCTGTCGTCGCGAGATCCGTTGTCCACCACGATCGTCTCGAAGCGCAACCCGGGATGGGCCGATGCGGCGCTCTTCACGGACGCCAGGCACCTCGCCAGCAGCCCTGGCGTTTCATGGTTCACGATCACGACGCTCAGATCCATCATGCCGCCCCGTCGCGCCGGAACGCTCCCGACCACCACGGCCCGACGCGATCGAGCACCCGCATGGCGGCCTGGTCGGCATGCTCGACGCTGATCGAACGCAGACAACGGTGATCCGTCGGACACGCTCGCCGATAGCACGGGCGGCAAGCGTGATCGGCCTCGAGAATCTCGATCGGCTCCAGGTTGTCCGCCGTCTTGGCCACGGAAGTGGGCCCGAAGAAGATCACGCCCGGTACGCCGAAGGCCGCGGCGAGATGTCGTGTACCGGCATCATTGGCCACCAGCAGCCCCGCCCTCCTGACGAGCGCCTTCAAGGCCCCGAGATCGAGAACGTCGTCGAAGACGACGGGCCGGGTGCGCATCGCCGCCCGAACGGCCTCGAGCCTCGCCCCCTCTCCCGGCCCGCCGACCAGCATCACGATCCGGCCCCTCCGCGCGAATCGATCCGCGAGCTCCGCATATCGCCGGACCGGCCAGCACTTCGAGGGACCGAAGCTCGCGCCGGGGGCAAGGATGACGGGCGGTGACCGCCGGAGTTCCGCGAGGCCGAGGCCCACGCGACCGAGACTCTGCTCGAGCCGCTTCTCTTCGGACGGCATCACGCAGAGTCGCAGGCCGAGATCGCTTTCTCCGTCCGCCCCGACCGCGCTCATCAGACGCATGACGAATCGCTCGCGAGAAACCCAACGTCGGCGTCCCCACTCCGAGGGTGCTTCGACCACGTCGTCGAGCAGCCAGCGTCGGATCGGGTCCCGCGCGAACCCCGTGATCCGTCCGACCCTGCCCTGACGCATGCGCAGTGCGGAGGAGATCGACTCGGGTATCACGATCCCCAGATCGAAACCGGAAGCCGCGACGCGCGTCGCTTCCCTGCGCAGCACGCCTCGACCGGCACGTCGCGACGCGACCGGCCAGATCTCGTCGCAATCCCCGGTCCCTTCGAGAAGGGGAACCAGGGGAGCCGGAACCTGAGCGACGATCCGGGCGTCGGGGTAGGCACGACGCAGGGCCCGCAACCCCGGCGTCGACATGATGACGTCGCCGAGCCAATTCGGTCCGCGAACGAGAATCCGCTCGGGTCGCTTCACGGGAACCACGCTCCTCATGGCGACTTCGCCGACCGGAGTCCCCCCGGCGACCCGCCATCGCGCAGTGCCCGGATCTCCTCGACCACCCGTCGCGGTGGAATCGCCCGCATGCAGGCCGCGTCTTCGCAGCCCCGACGACAGGGACTGCAGGGCAGCGGAATCCGGATCTGCACGTGTCGCGAGCCCCGCCAGGGCGCGTTCTGGATCGGATCGGTCGGACCGATCAACTGAACGACCGGCACGCCGGCCAGGGACGCCCCATGCAGGGGCCCCGAGTCCGACGACACGAAGACGCCGGCGCGCACGACCAGCGCGAGCAGATCGTCGAAGGAGCGCGTTTCCGGTGCCGCGACCGCCGCATCCCCGGTCATTCGCAGGATCTCGTCGACGAGATGCCGCTCGTGCCGATTCGGTCCCGCCACCAGCCAGACCGGGTCTCCCTGCGACGCGAGCTCGCGAATGACCTCTGCCCACGCCAACGGCGAATAACGCTTGTGACGGGCCCCGGCGCTGCTGCCCGGATGGATCAGGATGAAACCCCGGATGCCTTGACGCTTCGACACCCGCAGTCGCGCCGTCAGGCGCGCGACCGCGAGCGCCGAGGGTTGCAGCATCGGCAAGACCGGGATCTCGGGTTCGAACGTCGCGCAAAGACTCCGGACCAGCGCCGCATTCCGCTCGTATCGGGAGATCCGGACGCCCGGCAGCCGAACGCGTTGATTCACGAAGAGGTCCGCGAATTCCCGGGCCGTCGATCGATCGAAACCCACACGACGAGGCGCCCCGGACAACCGGGTCAGGACCCCGCTCTTCAGGATTCCGTGGAAATCGAGTGCCAGATCGAAGCGCCGGCGCCGAAGCCGACCGACGATACCCGCCAGGCTTCTCAGGAGCGAAAGTCCGTCCGCTGCGCGCAGGAACCCGACGAGATCACGTCGGGGGAAGACGAAGGTCTCGTCGATGAATCCGGCGGACTCGACCACGCCCGCGGAAGCCGGTTCGACCAGCCAGGTCAGATGCGCCCCGGGGTAGAGCGCGCGGAGCGCATGGACGGCGGGAAGGGTCCGCACGACGTCCCCCAACGCGCCGAGACGGACGATCAGGATCCGATCGGCCGCAGGAGGATGCCCGAAACCCGGACGAGACGTGGACACCGTTCCCGTCCCCGGATCGCCTCGGGGCGTCGCCAGCATGGGAGTGGGTCGTTCGAGGGAGACCATTTCGGCAGCAGACCGTCAAGAGGGATTCCTGCGCCTCGCCGAGGGCCAGCGCGGCCGATAGGATACGGAGCATGAGAATCGCGCGCACCCTCTCGCTCTATCTGATGCGCGAAACCCTGCTCTATTGTGCCCTGGCGTTTTTCGTCCTGACGTTCATCGTCCTGGCACAGAACCTCCTTCGGCGACTCGACCAGCTCTTCCTGGTCGGGATGACGAGCGCGGATCTCCTGCGCGTCGTCGGATCGGTCTTTCCGGTCGCGCTCTCCTATTCGATTCCGATGGCGTTCCTGCTCGGCATCCTGCTCTCGATCCGGCGCCTCGCCTCGGACGGGGAACTCGCCGGACTCGCCTCGACGGGCTTCGGACCGACCGGGTTCCTGCTACCCCATCTCGTTCTGGGCCTCTTCGCCGCGGGTCTCTCGGCCTGGCTGCTCGGCTCCGTCGAACATGAAGCGCGCCGGGAACTCGTCCAGCTCTTCAAGACGGTGGCCGCGCGTGGCGCGATCCTCGAACCCGGCCGATTCCGCGAGATCGGACCGCGTCTCGTCTATGTCGGGGACCGCGGACGGGACGGACACCTTTCGGAAATCATGATCTTCGACGAAAGCCAGCCGAAACGCTCCTTCCGGATCTTCGCTGATCGCGGCCGCTTCCGTTTCGACGAAGCCGCGGGATGGATCCGTCTCGAACTCTGGAAGGGCGATCTCCATTTCACGCCGGATCCCCGGAGGCCGGAGCGCTCCGAGCGGATCGGATTCGACGAGTTCGTCTACCACCTCGACGTCCGACACATCCTGGGTGGAGAGTTCGGGCCCGTTCGACCGAAGCAGATGACCCTCGAGGAGCTGCGCAGCGTCCTCGCCCGCGCTCGATCGGGCGATCCGCTCGAGGAACTCGACCAGCGGAACCCGCTGGAATACGAACTCGAGATCCAACGTCGCCGCGCGCTTCCCCTGGCCCCCCTGATCTTCGCGGGATTCGGCGTCCCGATCGCTCTCGCCAGCGCCCATCGAGGCCGCAATCTCGGCTTCGTGCTCGTTCTCGGGCTCGCGTTCGGATACTACGCACTCGGAGCCACGATGGAATCGCTGGTCCATCAGGGCTGGCTCGGGGCCGGGACCGCGACCTGGATCCCGGATCTCGTTTTCGCTGGACTCGGCGTCGGCTCGGGGCTGGCCATGCGGAATCATGTTCCCACATGAAGACCCGACCCGATTGTGTCTTCCGATCGGCCGCGGATTTCCGGCTGCTCGTCACGAAGGAACACGAAACCACGATCCGACGCGCAGGTCTCGTGGATGCGCGTGGCTACGAAGGACTCCTCGTCAGCCTGCCCGGTGTCCAGGGCGGACGCGGAAGCAATCGGATCCTGGCTGGTCCGCCGGAAGGGAGCAGCATCCGGATCCGTCCGCTTCGACGCGGGGGGATCCTCGGCCCCTGGCTCGGCGACCGCTTCCTGCGACCCGGACGACCCTTCCGGGAGTTCGAGCGGTGGGCCGCCCTGCGAGACCGTGGCGCACCCCTGCCCCGCCCGATCTTCGCGGTGAGCGGGCGCAAGGGACTCTTCTGGCGCTCGGCCTTCGGTGCCATCGAATACCCGTCCGCGATGGATGCCGGCCGATGGCTCGAATCCGGCCCCGATCGGGCGCGCCTCCATGCCGGCTGCCGCGCTTTCGCCCGGGCCCTGCGATGCTTCCACGACGCCGGGGGACTGCATGGCGATCTCCACCTCGGGAACATCCTGATCGAGAACGGTCCCCGCCCGGAGGCGACCCGATGCTGGTTGATCGATCTCGATGATACCCGCCTCCTCGGATCTCTCTCGCCACGACATCGGGCAAAGGATCTCGTCCGGCTCTTCCGATCCTGCGAGAAGGCGGGAAGGGACGGAGACCTGTCTCCACGGATCCTCGCGCTCACGCTCTCCGCCTATTGTGGACGGGATCGGGCGCTGCGCGCCCGCCTGCTGCGATCCATCTCCATCGGATTCCGTCGCCTCCGTCGCCATCGGCTCGCGTGGTGGATCGGGAGGCGACTGTCCGCGACGGTTCTCGCGCTCGCCGTGCTTCTCGCGGTCGGGTGCAGAAAGCCCGACGAGGAAGGGATCGGGCCCGCGCCCGAAGCGATCCGCTGGTCCCTGCTGGCCACCGGAGATACCGGGCGAACCAGCCCCCTGCCCGACCTCTTCGAGGGGCAGCGCGTCGTGGCCCGCGCCATGACCGCAGAGGCGAAACGCATTCCCGTGTCGGGTATCGTCCTGCTCGGCGACAATTTCTACTGGCATGGCCTCGACCGCGCGCACCTCGTCGAACGGCTGAAGCAGAACCTCGTCCGGCCCTATTGCCATTTCCTCGCACTCGACGGACCCCGCTCGAACGAGATCCGCGAAGCCTGCCCCCTTCCCGGATCCGCCCGGGATCCGGTTCCGCTCTTCGCCGTACTGGGCAACCACGATCTCGAGACACCCGAAAGCGTCTCGCTCGAACGCGAGACGATCCCCGAGTTCCTGCCCGGCTGGAAGATGAGCCGGGGACTCGCCGAGGCCGTCGAGATCGGCCCCGGAATCAGCCTCGTCCTCTTCGAATCGGAGATCGCGATCGACGACCGGGAAGCGATCGCAACCGCGCTGCAGGATGCGATCGCGAAGGCGGAGGGGCCCTGGATCATCCTCGCGACCCATCGTCCGATCGCGACGGATGATCTCGGAAACCCGCCCCGGGGCGGCTATCCCGAATTCGTGAGCGATGCGATCGCTGGAAGCGGTCGCGCGGTCCAGCTCGTTCTCGCCGGCCACCACCACAATCTCCAGGTCTTCGAAGTCGGGTCTCCGACCCCCTCTCTGCAGATCGGCATCGGCAGCGGGAGCCGGGCCCTTCCCCCGCTGGCCCGGAACCACCCACAGGCCCGATTCGGCGCCATCGAGCTGGGATTCGCACGCATCGACCTCGTCGGCGAGGGGGACGACGAACGCCTTGCCGTCTCCGTCTTCCAGACGGGTCGCTGGCCGGGACTGGCGTGGCTGCAACCGACCCGGCTGCGCGCACGCTTCGACGTCGATCGGCAGGGACGCGTCATCGACCGGTCGATCGGGCCGGAATAGATCGATCCGGTCAGGGCGTTCTCGTCGGGCGTTCGGCCAGCCTGCCCTTCCCGCGAAGCCCCGCCTCGATCCGGTCGAGGAATCCACCCTCGCGCTCGATCTCCATCTCGATCACGAGGACCCAGAGGGATCGGCCGCCGAGCCAATCCGGAAGGATCTTGACCGCATCCTTCTCCGTCGTGATCCACAGATCGACCCCGGCGTGGCCCAACCCCTCGAGATCCTGCATCGAGTAGACGTGATGATCTTCGAAGCAACGTTCGACGACGACCTCGGCACCGAGGGATTCGACGGTCCGCCGAAAGGAACCCGGCCGCGCGATCCCCGAGATCAATCCGACTCGAAGGCCGCGCAGGGTCCCGAGGGCACGTCGATCCGATCGACCGAGACGAAGAAGTTCCAGCGGGCGGCGCCTCGCCTTCACGATCCGGTGGGAGGCCAGGTCGAATCGTTCGAGCCTCGCGGAAATCGTGTCGGGCAGGGTGGGATCGCGAATGCCAGGATCGGGAGACGCCCCCGAGCCGCCTTCCGGCGGCCGCCCCCCTCCGCGCCCCTCCTCTGCATCGATCATGCAGAGCCAATCGGCATGCCGGAGCGCGGAGAGGGGCTCACGAAGCGGACCCGCCGGAAGCACGCGGCCGTTTCCCAATCCTGAAACACCGTCGATGCAGACGAGGTCGAGATCCCGAGCCAGTCGATGGTGCTGGAACCCGTCGTCGAGGACGAGGATCTCCGCATCGAAGAGCGAGACCGCTCGATGCCCGACGATGCGACGATCCTTGCCGACCAGGACCGGAACGCCGGGGGCATGGGCTGCGAGCACGTAGGATTCGTCTCCGGACAGGCCGGCGTCCGAACGGATGAAGACACCATCCGAGACGATCCGAACGGGATCGCGACTCCGCCCCTTGTAGCCCGCGCTGGCCAGGACGACGCGCCAACCCCTTTCGTGGAGGGCCCGCGCGAGCCGCGCCGCAAAAGGCGTCTTCCCGGCACCTCCCACGGTCAGTCCGCCGACGCTCACGACGGCGCAGGCCGGCCGACCCCGACCGCCCGACGTCCGCCGCATGAAGACCCGATGGAGCCTGGCTCCGGCGCCATAACAGAGGGAAGCGGTGCGCCTTCCGAGCGACGCGATCATCCCAGTACTTCTTCGATCATCTGCCTGGTTCGAAGAACACTGCCACGATGCGCTTCGAGATGCTCCCGTCCGATCTCGCCGCGAACGCGACAAGCCTCTGGATCCTCGAAGGCCGCGATGATCGCGCCCTCGAGATCGCCCGACGAAACGACGCGTTGGCCCGCCCCTCCGATTTCGAGGATCTCGACCACCTTCCGGACGTTCTGGGTATGCGGACCGAAGAGCACCGGACAGCCGGCGTGCACCGGTTCGACGAGGTTGTGCCCCCCGATCGACGCGAGCGTCCCCCCCACGAAGGCGATCGAAGCGGTCGCGTACAGGGCGGGCAACTCGCCCAGTGTGTCCAGAACGAGAATCTCTCCCGGAACCAGATGACGTCCTTCCAGGCGGCTCCGCAGATGGACCCGGCGGCGACGGGCCCGACACGAATCCGCGATCGCTTCGGCGCGCTCGATGTCCCTGGGCGCCAGCACCAGGACAAAGGCATGGCCCGCCTTCTCGGCGGCTTCGAGCGACTCGACCAGGGCCCTTTCTTCGCCGGCATGCGTGCTGCCCCCGACGACGACGGGCACATCCGCCAGGGCGCGGATGAGATCGATCGCGAGCGCCGGCTGGTCGATCGGCGGATCGAGCTTCAGGTCTCCAGTCACCCGGACCCGCGCTTCGGGCACGCCCAGTTCGACGAAGCGCTCGGCGTCGAGTTCCGTCCTGGCTCCGACGGCTTCGATCCTCCGCAGGGTCGGTCCCAGCAGCGAGCGGAGCCTCCGGTAACGCGGGAAGGAGCGATCCGACAATCGACCCGACGCGACGACGACCGGAACCCCGCGCCGCGCGCAGCCCGCGATCCAGCTCGGCCAGAGCTCCGTCTCGATCAGGACCGAGAGCCGCGGCCGCCCTCGAAGAAGCGCCGCCTCGACACACCAGGGATGATCGAAGGGGGCCAGGTTGGATGGCGTCCCGGGTCGATCGCGCCGGAAGACCGAGCGACCCGAAAGGGTCGACGTCGAGGCGCGGACGGAGTGACCGGCTTCCTCGAGGATGCCGACCAGTCGGCAGGCGGCCTTGGCTTCCCCGACACTCGAGGCATGGATCCAGATGCGTTCGGTCCCATCGACGGGAATCCGGCCGAAGCGCTCCGCGAGTCCGCGCCTCAACGTCGGACGCAGCAGGAGTACGCCCGCGAGGAAGGGCCCGAGGGCCAGCGCCGAAAGTGCCGCGAGACTATGCCGGATCGGTATCAAGCAATTCCTCCGCGATCGCCGCGGTCCGACGCGCGGCCCCCGGCCCCTCGAGTGCGAGACAGGCCCGGGAGAGCGCCTCGACCTGCCGGCCACGTGCCACGCCATCCGACCGGAAGAGTGGCGCAAGTGCCGCCGTGATTCGATCCGGCGTCGCCTCGTGCTGCAGGAGTTCGGGAACGATCTCGGCCCCGGCGATCAGGTTCGGCATCGAGAGCCAACGGACCCGTAGGCTCCGCCGCGCGATCATGGCCGAAAGAGGGTGGACGCGACCGATCACGACCATCGGCTTGTGCCGCTGCATCAGCTCGACCGTGATCGTCCCCGGCTTGGCAACCGCGACATCGCAAGCATCGAGGACCCGCCCATCGTCGGCGTGGACGAAACGGATCGCATCCGGCGCGGCCTCCAGCCTCCTCCCCGCGACATCCCGCGCGAGGTCCGGATCGAGATTCGGAGCGACGCCCACGAGCGCCTGGAGGCTCCCGAGACCGGGTTCACTGGCTCTGAGCCGAAGGAATGCATCGAGCTGGAGCGGAAGATGGCGATCGAGTTCGTTGCGACGGCTACCCGGAAAGACGCCGAGAAAGGGTCCTTCTCCGAGGTGGTCCGGGATGCCGAGGGAAGCGCGGGCGCTGGCCGGGTCGACAGCGGGGCCGGGCCCGGCTCCCGGATCGGGATGGTCGAAGAGCGGATGGCCGACGAAATCGACCTCGACGCCATGCCTCTCATAGAACGCGGCTTCGAAGGGAAGGATGACCGCGATCCGATCGGTTCGCGCGGCCAGTCGACGCAGGCGCCCGGGACGCCAGGCCCAGACCTGGGGCGCAACGTAGTAGAGGATCTTCGCGTCCGAGTGCCGCCGCAACCATCTCGCGAAGGGCAGGTTGAACCCACCCGAGTCGACCAGGATGACCAGGTCCGGCCGCGTCTCCGACACGCACCGGCGCATCGCGCGCCATGCGCTCGCCACTCGCGGAAGACTGCGAAGGACCTCGAAGACGCCCCCGACGGCGAGTTCCTGCTGATCCACCCGGAGTTCGACCCCGGACGCGGCCATCGCCCCTCCGCCCATCCCGACGAAGCGGGTCCCGGGCATCCGCTCGCGAAGGGCATGGACCAGGTCGGCCGCGTGTCTCTCTCCGGAGAGATCACCTGCCGAGAGCAGGATCGTCGTCACGGGGCGACCTCCCCTTCGCGTCCGCGATCGCTGCGCGAACGCGGTCGACCAATCCCAGGGCCATCATGCCGACCCGGCCATCCGTCTCGGGGTCGCTTCGACTTCCACAGGCGTGCAGGAAATCATGCCACTGCGCCGCCAGGGGATCGACTCGGCCCCCCGCATCCGGGGCCGCCGCCGAACGGCGAGAGGCGGCCGGTTCCCCGTCACGGGGTTCGAACGTGACGAGCCGACGCGCCAGCAGATCCGCCGTCGCACATCCCCGCTCTCCCTCGATCCGGACGATCCGGTGGCGATCGGCATGGAGGCGGCTCGCGCGCAGCCGGACCCGGCAACCCGAGCGGAAGACGAGACGCACTTCCGCTTCGTCGTAGCCTTCGTTTTCCACGCAGCGCCCCCGGGCCTCGAGTTCGAGGATCTCCTCCCCGAGATATCGCGTCACCCAATCGAGATCGTGCAGCATGAAGTCCTGGACGACGTCGATGTCGAGTCCCCGACGACTGGGAGGATTGAAACGTTCCACGAGGATCGAGCGGGCCTTTCCCGCCAATCCCGCGGCCTCCCGCCACGCGGGGTTGAACCATTCGACGTGTCCGACCTGCAGGATCACGTTCCGTTCCGACGCGAGCCGACAAAGCGCCTCTGCCTCGGATACCGTCGTCGCCAGGGGCTTCTCGATCAGGAGGTCGAGGCCTTTGTCCAGCAGGCTCCGGCCCAATGGGGCGTGGGAAGCGGTGGGCACCGCGACGATCACCGCGTCGAGTTCGTCCGTGACGTCATCGAGACGGCTCGTCGCCCGCGCTCCGAACTCCGCTGCGAGTCGCTCCGCCCGTCCGAGGTGACGGTCCACGACCGAGGCCAGGACACAACCCTCCCCCCGTTCGGCCGCCCGGGAGACCGTCTTCGCGTGCAGCCGCCCCATCGGACCCGCCCCGACGATCCCGACCCGCATCTCGGCCCTCATGCCCCGTGATCCGGGCGGAACCCCCAGACGGCGATTCCCGCGCGATCGGCCGCCGAGATCATCGACGCCCGATCGACGATCAGCGTCGTACCGGCCTCGATCGCCAGCGCGGAGGCACGAGCGGCCTCGATCGCTTCGATCGTTCCGACTCCGACGGCCGGAAGATCGAAACGCCGATCCTGGTCCGGCCCGGCGCGCTTGATCACGGTGGCACCCGCCCCGCCGAGCTGTCCTGCGCGACGGATCGTCGCGTCGGTTCCCTCGATCGCCTCCAGGGCGAGCACGCTGCCCTGTTTGACGACGACACATTGGCCGACGCCCACCTGCCCCAATCGCGTGGCGACGGGAAGGCCGACGGCAAGATCGGCGCGCTCGACTTCGCTCGGGGCGCGAGCGCCGATCGTCCCTTCGGGTGCCAACATCGACGAAAGCAGCCTGTCCTGGGCGCAGAGTTCGAAGCCACGGTCTTCGAGCCAACCCGCGATCGCGCCCATCAGGGCCGCATCGCCATGGTCTCGCGACGCCGCGAGCAGCCGGAGGGCTTCTTCATCGGGTTCCGCGACGCCTTCGTCTTCGAACAGCAGCGCCTTCGGCACCTTCCCGAGCAGCAGCAGCCGATCGACAGCCATCTCCCGAAGAGCCTCGGCCATGTCCTGAAGACGGCCGAGCCGGAGCCAGCGCGTCTCCCGGACTCCGACGCCGAGCTCCGGACCGGTCAATCCCTCGAAGGCGACGGCGCGAAGGTCGTAGCCCTCACGAGCCAGGAGCCGTGCCGCTTCGACCGGGAGCGCACCCGCACCCGCGATGAGACCGAGCGAGCGATCTTCGACAGGGGCCTCGTCCATTCCCGACCTCAGCGACAGAATCCGCGCTCGGTCTTCCTCAGGAAGGACACGAGACGCTCGACTTCGGGCACGCCGCCAAGTTCCGCTCCCACTCGAGCGAGCGCCTCTTCGAGTCGAAGCCTCGATCGGAAGATCAGATGGAAGGCGCGTTTGATCTGGCGACACGTCTCGGGCGGCAGACCGCGCCGTCGGAGACCGACCGAGTTCAGACCGACCAGCCGCGCGCGATCCCCCGCAACCATCGAGAAGGGCGGTGCGTCGAGGGAAAGCTTCGACCCGCCGGCGGCCATGACCGACTCGCCCACCCGCGCGTGTTGATGCAGACCCGTATAGGCTCCCAGGACCGCGAAATCATCGACCCGGGCGTGGCCGGCCAGGCCACAGAAGCTCGCGATGATCGTATGATCGCCGATCTGGCAATCGTGGCCGATATGGGCCCCGTTCATCAGGTAGTTGTCCTCGCCGATCCGGGTACAGCCTCCCCCCCGCGAGGTCCCGACATGGATCGTCACCTGCTCGCGGATCTGCGTTCGTGCGCCGATCTCGAGACGGGTCGACTCCCCATCGAAGGCCCGGTCCTGGGGCTCGCCACCCAGACACGCCTGGGGGAAGATCCGACAATCGGCACCGATCCGGGTTCGCCCCATCAGCGTCACGTGGGCACCGACCTCCACCCGCGGTCCGAGTTCGACCTCGCGACCGACGAAGGTGAAAGGCCCGACCACGACGTCATCGGCGAGGATCGCGCCGTCTTCGACACACGCAGTCGGGTGGATCTCGGGCAATGCTCAGTTCTTTCCGTTGAACTTCTTGATGACGAGGTCCGTCGTATCGAGCGCTTCTCGAGCGTAGACGAGGCTCGGCGCGTCGATCCGCAGGATCATCGAATAGCCGTTCTCGCGACCGACCTCCTTGATCACCGCTTCGAGCTTCTCGATCAGCGGCCCGATCAATCGCTGCTGATCGATCTTGAACTGCCCCTCCTCCTCCTTTGCCTTCGTCTCGTAGCGATTCTTCAACTCGACCAGATCGAGCTGCTTCGCGCGCACGGCCTCCTCGGACATCACGAACTGCTTGGCCTTCAGCTCCTTCTGCAGCGATTCGATCTGTTCGACGAGAGGAGCCAATCGCCCCTGGGCAGCGCGCGATTTCCGTTCGAGTTCTTCCCGGGCTTCCTTGCCCTGGTCGACGGTCGCGAGCACCTGCTCGACGTCGACGAAGCCGATCTTGGCCCGATCGTCGGTCGCACCGAGTCCCCAGCCCAGCAACAGGGCCATGGCGATCAACAGGATGACTTTCTGGATTCTCATGGTCTTTGCGACCCCCCGGTTCTGTTCATGTACGTGGCTTCTTCCAGCGCCTTCATTCCACACGATCCCACACGGCCCATCCAGGCTCGTAGCGCGGCAGGGACCTCGTCCCCCCGGTCGGACCGACGGCTCTCCCCGTCTCCGGCGGCCCGGCCCCCCGGACGGAATCAGCCGCCGCCGAGACCCACGTCAGATTCCGAGCGCACCGACCGAGAACTCGAAGACCGGACTCTGCTCGTCGGATCGCGGGTCGATCGGAAATCCGAGGACCAACTGGAGCGGCCCGAATGGCGAGAACCACAGCACGCCGCCGCCGTAACCGTAGCGCCAGTGTGTCACATCGAACAGGACATCGTCTTCGACGAAGGCGTTCCCCCCGTCGACGAAGCCGAAGCCCATCAGGCCGATCTGTTCGGAGATCGGAAAACGATACTCCAGACTCGTGCTGATGAAGGAACTTCCACCGATGACCTGGGCCTCGTCGATGTCGTCGAAGTCGTCGATTCTCTTGTCGCCGAGGGAATTGCAACGCCCGTTGCCGTTTCCGAAATTTCCGCTCGTCCGCGTATCATCACAGAGCGTCGACAGCTGACCCGTGGCGGGATTGCTGATCAACCGCGTCCCGACCGGGTGGTAGACGCGTCCCGACCCCAGGTCGGTGAACCGCAGCTCCGGCCGGCGCGGGCCGACGGAACGCCCCTTGTAGCCCCGAAGTCTCGTCGTGCCGAGTCCCCCCATGAAATAACGCTCCGTCAGGGGCAGCCGGATGTCGTCATCGATCTGGTCCAGGTTTCCAGCATTCATGCAATTCGACGGATTCGCGCAGATCGTCGACCCCTGGACCGCCAGATCGAAGTCGCTGACGTGATTGAAGGGCAGCGCGAATCCCGCTCGGGCGCTGATCACGAAGGTCGAACGCTCGAAGAGCCAGTCAGGGGCGCCGAAGAAATATCCCGCGCGGCCCTCGATACTGAGGAATCTCGAAAACCCCCCCAGGCCGGCATATTCGATCGTGCCACTGGCCGCATAGCCCGACGTGGGGGCGAACCGGTCGTTGCGCGTGTCGATGCCGAGGGAGAGACCGATCCGGCTCGTACTCTGCCGGCCCTGCAGGACCTGGCGGGAGATCGGGGCAGCCAGCGCGTTCAGGTTCGTGTTCTGGGTGACGCGGCGCTCGGAGAATCCGTAGCGCAGGGAGACCGAAGCGCGGTTGTCCACCGTCAAAGGATGGCCGAAGGCGATCTCGACGCCCTGCTGGTCCTGTTCGAAATCGTTGAAACGGACCTGGGTGAGGAAGGCCGTCGTGTTGAAGCTGAAGGTCGATCCCAGGAAATAGGGATCGGTCAGGGAGATGAAGAAGCGGCTCGATCGCCCCCCGATGTCCGCGGAGATGTTCGCTCCGTAGCCACGGCCGAAGAGATTCGATTGCGATAGCGATGCGGTGAAGATGAAGCTGTCCGCCGAGGAGAAACCCGCGCCGAAGCTGAAGGCTCCGGTCGGCCGTTCCACGACGTTGACGTCGAGGTCCAGCTCGGACGGGTCCTCCGTCGTATTCGGCTCGAAAGCCACATCCTCGAAGAAGCCCAGGCGGCGGATCCGGAACTTGCTGATCTGCAGCGCGCGGGCGGAATAGAGCTCGCCCTCCACGAGTCGGACCTCACGGCGGATGACGGAATCGACGGTTCGCGTGTTGCCATGGATGTCGATGTTGCGGACGAAGTAGAGCGGCCCCTTCTCGACGACGAATTGGACGTCGACCGTCAGTTCGTCGGGATCAGTTCGCGTGATGGGATTCACGTTCGCGAAGAAGAATCCCCGGTCCGTATAGTGCGACTCGAGGACCTCTACATCCGAAGTGAGATCCGAGCGATTGAAGACCTCGCCTTCGTCGAGGCGGATCTTCTTCCGGAGCGCCTCGAGATCGATCGTGTCATCCCCTTCGAGTGTCAGTTTTCCGACCCGGTACTGGGGACCCTCCACGATCTGGACCTTCAGGAAGAGACCTTCCTCGTTGGCGGTGACCTCGGGTTCCCCGACGCGCGCCTGCACGTATCCGTTGTCGGCGTATTTCTTCTCGACGAGCCGCAGATCACGCAGGAAGATCGGCTCCGAGTAGGTCCCGCTCCGATCGAACCAGCTCGTCGCGAACGAATAGAACCGCCACAGTTTCGTCGAGAATCCCTCGCGCAGCTCGCGATCGCTGAATGCCTCGTTGCCTTCGAATTCGATCGCGCGCAGCTTCAGCTTCTCGTTCTCGTCGACCACGAAGTTGACGGCAACCGAACCGTCGGAGATCTCCTCGATCTCGTACGCGACCTTCGCCAGGTAGTAGCCTTCGCTGCGATAGAGAGCCTTTACACGCTCGGTATTCTCGCGCAACAGCGGATAATCGAGTGGCGCCCCCGTCGTCAACGTCAGGGCTTCCTTGATCTTGTCGGCGTCGATCTCGTCGTTCCCCGACACGGCGATCTCCCGGACGACGGGGTTCTCTTCGACTTCGAAGATCACCCGCAACCCAAGCGGCGTTTCTTCCGCGAGTACCTGGACGTCCCGGAAGAAACCCTGCGCGAAGATCGCCCGGACATCCCTGGCGATCTGGGTCGCATCGTAGGGTCGCCCCTCGGCCGTATGGATGCGTGCCCGGATCGCATCCTCGTCGACCCGCTTGTTCCCTCGGATCACGACCTCCGCGACCTGGAGTCGGGAGCCGACCCGAACCTCTTCTCCGAGAATCCGCTGGGCAGGCAGGATCTTGTAGACGAGTTCGACGCCTCCCTCGACGGGAATCGTTCTCAGCGTCGCGTTGGCGACGCGCGGGTCCGCGGCCATCGCTCGCCGATCGGCCTCGGCCTGGACGGGGTCGAAGATCCCACCCCGATGCACGGCCAGCTTCCCCTTCAGATCCGCTTCGAGCGAATCCGCGCCCTCGAAACGGATCCCGACGATCCGATCGGGTGTTCCCCCCTTGACGGCCGAAGAGATCCTCTCCGCGAGTTCCCCCAGCCGATCGAGAAGTTCACGATCGCTGCCCGCGGCGAGCACGAGACTCGTCGCGGCCCCGCCCCGATCCGCAGGAACCACCCGGATGTCGAGACTGAAACGTTCTGCCAGTTCCGTCAGGCTCCCGGAGACGACGGCATCGAAGCCGGCCTCCCGCGCCAGCTTCTGCAACGCGCGATCGGAACGATCCGCCGACGTCGAGTCGGGATCGGACGGATCGTCATCGAAGCGACCCGCATCGAATCGGCCCGACCCCGCCCCCTTGACGAAATCACGCCAGGCCACGGCGCTGACTTCGCCCCCGGCTTCGATCCGCTGGGCCAACAGGACGTCGAGTTCGCCCGCCAGGAAGTCGAGCGTGTCCGCACTGTGTACACGAAAGGGCAGCACCACGATGCGCATCGGTGCCGAGAGCGGCGCGTCGATCGCGCCGTACTCGACGGGCCCTTCGGGCGATCGGGCTCGGGCCCGCATCCCGGCCGGGAATCCGGCGAGAAGCAACGCGAGTGCGAGCAACACCGCACGCCCCACCCCTGCTCGATCGCTGCGCTGCAATGGATCTCCAGAAGGCCGTGTCCGTCCGGCCGAAGCCGCATCGGATCCCACCCGGGAAGGGTTCCGCCACCTCTCGATCGGCACTTCGAGTGCCGCGGAAGGTATGCGACGTCCGATCGGCTTTCAAGCCGGAAGCCCCTCGAGAAATCCCGCAATCCCGCGGAGTTAGCGACTTCCCGACCCGCTCCCGGAAAATCGGCACCCGCGTCCGGACGCGTGCAACCGGCCCATGTAGCGCGGTGTCCAAGGCCGCTTGCGACGAATCCGGTCCCCATCGCGAAGCGACCCCCGAGCCGATCGAGCGCTCACACGACTGCCGAGCCGGGAGCCTCGTCGTGAAGTCGACCTTCGGAAAGGACGAGGACGCGGCCGAGCCTTTCCGCCATCCGCTTGCTGTGGGTCACGACGACCAGGGTGGTTCCCCGGGTGCGATTCATCTCGAAGAGCAGTTCCGCGACCTGGTCGCCCGTCGCCGGATCGAGATTCCCCGTCGGCTCGTCCGCCAGGACGAGGGGCGGATCGAGTACGAGCGCCCGCGCGACGGCGACCCGTTGCCGTTCTCCGCCCGACAGCTTTCCGACCGCCTGATCGAGGCGATGACCCAGCCCGACATCCCCGAGCATGACCTCGCTTCGTGTCCTCATCTCCGCCCGCCCGATGCCCTGGATCAGTCCGGGCATCATCACGTTCTCGATCGCGCTGAATTCCGGCAGCAGATGGTGGAACTGGAAGACGAAACCGATGAAGCGACCGCGCAGTCCGGCCAGCGCTTCCCGCGAACGGTCGAAGACGTTCTCGCCGCGGAAGAAGAGTTCGCCCGAGGTCGGATGGTCGAGGGTGCCGAGGATGTGCAGGAGCGTCGACTTGCCGACGCCGGACTGACCGACGATGGCGATCCGATCGCCCTTCGCGATATCCAGATCGAGCCCGCGAAGGACCTCGATCGTTCCCCCGCCGCTTTCGAAGGAGCGCGTCAGGCCCCGGACCTCGACCAGGGGACGATCGGCGCGAGATTCATTCATGGCGGAGCCCCGCAGCCGGATCGATTCGCGCTCCCTGTCGACTCGGCAGCAGGGTCGCCCCCAGCGACAGCACCATCGCGATGGCCGCGACGCCTGCCACCTGGAGAGGATCGACCTTCGAGGGCAATTCGGAGAACTGATACACGCTGGCCGGCAGCGTGTCGATTCCGGTGAGGCTCTCGATCTGTTTCTGGATCCAGGAGAGTTGACCCGTCACCGCGATTCCCGAAGCGACGCCGATGAACGTTCCGACGAGTCCGATCAATGTTCCTTCGAGGGCGAAGATCCGTTCGATCAGCGCATCCTCGGCCCCCATCGCCTTCAGGATCGCGATATCGCTGGACTTCTCCATGATCATCATGACGAGGGTGGCCACGATGACGAAGGCCGCCACGACCATGATCATCGTGAGCAGCAGGAACATCATCACACGTTCGGTCTTCAGCGCCTGGAAGAAGGCGGGAAAGACCTCCTTCCAATCACGCGTGTAGTAGGGATAGCCGAGCGTCTCCTCGACCAACCTGCCCACGGCCTGTGATCGATAATGATCCGAGGTCCGCGCCTCGATGCCATCGACGACATCCCCGGTCTTGCGGAAATCCCGCGCGGCGTCGAGGGTCGTGTAGGTGAAGGCTTCGTCGTATTGATAGAAGCTCGACTGGAAGACCCCGACGACCGTGAAACGCTTCAATCGGGGGCCGGGACCGAGGGGCGTCGGTGGCCCACCGAAGGGCGAGATCAGGAGCAGCTTGTCACCGACGCCGAGTCCGAGGGACATGGCGAGATGGCCCCCGATGATGATGCCGGGCGTCCCGCTCGGATCCTCGACCGAATCGAAGCGTTCGGTCAGACTGGGATTCTCTCCGGGCCGGACCGGACGAAGATCGTGTTCGAGATCCGTGACCTTCCCGACCGATTCGGGATCGATTCCGCGCAGACGCACGCTGGCGATCTGCCCCTCGCTTCCCCGGACCATCCCCTCCGCATCGAGATAGGGGCTGGCTGCGACGACGCCCGGGGTGGATCTCACGAGCCCGAGGATCTCTTCGTGGTCGGTGAAGGGGCCGAATCGACTGTGAACCGTGAAATGGGCGCGGTTGCCGAGGATCTCGTCGCGCCAGGTCTGCTCGAATCCGTTCATCACGGAAAGAACGACGATGATCAGCCAGACCCCCGCCGCGATGCCCCCGACGCAGATCGCCGTGATGGCGGAGATGAAGACCTGCCGTCGTTTCGCGAAGAGGTACCGGATCGCGATGAACCATTCGACGGACTTCCGCATCGAGACGAAGCCCGCAATCGCCAGCGGAATGAGGCCCAGGAGAACCAGGCCGGAGAGGAAGGTGAGGAGAAGCGTCGAGGTCAGGACGGCCGTCTGTCGGAGATCCGGCGCGACCCAGGCTGCGAAGGCACCCGGCAACAGCCCCAGGCACGAGATCCAGAGCAGCCGCTCGACGGTCGGCCATTCCTTTCTTCCCCGGAATCTCCGGATGCCCGACGCGGTCACGGCCAGGGCGGCCGCCGCCATGAACGTCGCCGGGGCGAGCGTGGCGTTTCCCGTTCCCGAGAGAGCCAATCCGACGGCCCCGGCCGCGATCCCCGTGGCCAGGTGGGCCAGCCCCCGTTGGGACAGAACCCCGATGGCGATCCGGGCGAGCAGCAGGAAGACGATTCCGAGAAGGGTGACCACGGCGAATTGCCTGACGAAGGTCTCCCGCCAATCGGGCCAGGCGACCGCAGAATCCGAGGGAATCGCCTGGACGGTGGCGAAGAGCGCCACCAGGCCCGACACGACCAGACCCGCCGCGAGCGGCGCCAGCCAGCCCTTCGAGACCCTCGCGAAGCGATCGAGTACGAGCAGTGCGGATCCGACATAGACGAGAGTCATTGCGAGGATGCCGCCCGCGATCCCGATGATGAACGCGATCGCGACCCCACCCCCCAGGACGCTGAAGCTCGACCCGATCCCCTGCAGCCAGCCTTCCATCACGCGCGCACATCCCCGCCAGCATGATTCGTACGGACGTCGGCGCCCTGGGCGAGCAGATTGGCGCGAATGAAGGCATCGATATCCCCATCGAGAACGGCCTCGACGTTTCCGATCTCGAGATCCGTTCGATGGTCCTTCGCGCGCTGCTGTGGATGGAGCGTGTAGGAACGGATCTGGCTGCCGAATCCGATCTCCCGCTTCTCCCCCGTCAGCTCCTCGAGCCTGGCCTGCTGTTCGCGACGCTCGAGTTCATACAGTTTCGCTCGCAGGATCTTCATCGCCGTCGCCTTGTTCTTGTGCTGCGAACGTTCGTTCTGGCACTGCGCGACGATATTCGTCGGCAGGTGGGTGAGTCGAACGGCGGAATCGGTCTTGTTCACGTGTTGGCCCCCCGCTCCGCTGGAACGATAGGTATCGATCCGGAGATCACTCTCGTCGATCTCGATCTCGATCGAATCGTCGATCTCCGGAACCGCCGTGACGCTCGCGAAGGCCGTATGTCGCCGGGCATTCGAGTCGAAGGGCGAGATGCGCACCAATCGATGAACACCCTGTTCCGAGTTCAGGTAGCCGTAGGCATACTCGCCTTCGACGCGAAGAGTCACTCCGCGGATCCCCGCCTCCTCTCCGGCCTGGATGTCCAGGATCTCCGTCCTGAAATCGTGTCGTTCGGCCCAGCGCAGGTACATCCTCAGGAGCATCTCGGCCCAGTCACAGGCATCCGTTCCCCCCGCACCCGCATTGATCGACAGGATCGCGTTCGCGGCATCGTGCTCGCCGCCCAGCAGCTGCTTCAGCTCGGCCTCCTCGAGCATCGTCGAGACTTCATCACATTTCCCGATGACTTCGGCGATCGCCTCCGCGTCTCCTGCCTCTTCGGCCAGTTCGAGCAGGATTTCCGCATCGTCCAGGGCGAGTTCGACCCGGTCGTGGAGGGCGAGTTCGCGTTCCACGGCGTTCTTCTTCCGACCGACGTCCTCGGCGACCTCGCGATCGTCCCAGAGGTCGGGCCGGGCCATCTCGTTTTCCAGTTCGTCGAGTCGCGCGCGCAGTCCCTCGACGTCAAAGACGCCCCCGGAACTCGTCAAAGCGCGTTCGCAGCCCCCGAACGCGCTCGCCGAGTTCACCGAAATCGAACCGCACCTCTTCCTTGCCACTCATCGTTCATCCTCCTCCCGTCGGTCCTGCCGGCCTTCAGGCAGCTCCGACTCCTTCGTTCGACGCCGCTGCCCGAGTTTCGTGCGACCGAAAAGCGCGATCGCGGCGAACAGGCACGTTCCCGCGAACACGTCCCCATGGCGCGCGTAGAAGGTCGGCGGCGTCGATGTGGCGACGGGAACGTCTGCCACGACGACGGCTTCCTCGAAAAGCGCACTCCTCTCGCGCACCCGCCCCCCGGAATCCACGATGGCCGAAAAGCCGGTATTCGCCGCTCGAACCATCCATCGTCCGTTCTCGGCCGACCGGATCGCACTCATGGCCAGAAACTGGTGGGGGGCTCCGGTCCGACCGTACCAGGCATCGTTCGTCATCGCGAGCATCACACCCGCGCCCTGGTCGGCGAAATGGCGCACGACATGGGGGAAGAGGAGTTCGTAGCAGATCGGCGTGCCGACCCGCAGCGGAGTTCCGGAGCCGTCCGGGGATTCGACCACGAAGACACGCGGGGCCCTTCCCGGCGCGATGTCCGTCGTCGAAAGACCGCGTGCGAGGGCCTGGAAGAAACGTCCCAGAAGCCCCCGAAGCGGAACGAATTCGCCGAAGGGCACGAGCTGGGTCTTGTCGTACCGGTCCCGGACGACGCCTCGGGCATCGACGAGGAAAGCGCTGTCGTAGAAGGCCGTGAAGCGGCGTGCGACCGGATCGACCTCGACGCCCGTTCCCCCGATGACGAGCACGCGCCCGGAACGCCTCGCGAAGGCCGTGATCCGCTCCCGCAGCGCCGAATCGACTTCGATCAGCCCCGGAACCGCCGTCTCGGGCCAGACGATCCATTCCGCTCCGGCTCCGACGGCACGTTCGCTGAGCCGAAGGTAGGTCTCGAGAATCCGGTCCCGGCGGGCCGCATCCCATTTCTCGGTCTGATCGATATTGCCCTGTATGGCGGCGATCCGGACCGTCTCGGCCGACGGGAACTCGACCGGCGGGATCATCGCTCCCAGCAGGTGGGCGACCACGACGAAGCCCACGGCCCGGGCGATCCGAGACGACCCCGGCCGCCCGTGCATCCGATCACACCAAGCGACGCCGATTCCGAGCCCTCCGACGGCAGCGACGAAGGAGAGGCCATGGACACCGGTCCAGCGTGTCCAGCTCATGAGGGACTCGTCCAGATGGAGCGCATAGCCCAGGGTGGCCCACGGAAAGCCACCCAGGAGATGGCCCCGGATCCAGTCGACTGAGACCCAGAGAAGCGCCCCGACCAGCACGGGCGCGCGGGTCGCGGGCCCGATCTGGCTCCAGAGCCACGCGAAGAGTGCCGTGAAGAGGGAGACCCAGATCGCGGGAACCAGCGGAGCGAGCGTCCCCAGCCAGGCGGGCATGCCACCATGGACGACGGTCACGACGAAGAACCAATGGAAGAGAATCGCGTGTCCCGCGAGGCTGGCCAGAAAGGCGACGCGCGCTGCGCGAGCGGGCGGAATCCCCTCGATTCCGATGATCAACGTCGCGGGAACGAACCATGCCAGGAAGGATCCCAGATCGAGGGAGGAATGGTTCGGCAGCTCGTGGGGAAACGACAGGATCGTCAGGATCGAATAGAGCGCGAGCGCCCCGAGGTGCGACGAAGCGTCTCGCGGATTCATCCCGGGAGCGCTCGCCAGAGCCGCCGCTCTTCCGCCTTCATCCTTCGGGCCTCGGAATCCGACTCGTGATCGTGACCGACGAGGTGGAGCACGCCGTGGATCAGGAGTCGGGTCACCTCATCATCCAGGGCTCGATGCCGAGAGGCGGCCTGCTTCGCCGCGGTCTCGACGCTGATGACCACGTCGCCCAGCAGGGTTCCTCGATGATCGGCGAAATCGCCTTCGATCTGGGAGAACGAAAGAACGTCCGTCGCCTCGTTCCGCCCCCGCCAACGGGCATTGAGTTCCCTGATGCCGGAATCATCGACCAACGCGACCGAAAGCTCGGAACCGGCTTCCCCGATCGCCGCCAGGACCTTCCCCGCGCGCTGACGGAGCTTCGCCACGTCGACCTTCGATCCCCGGATCGCTGCTGGCGGCCCGGAAATCAACACGCTCATCCGCCTTCCTCGCGATCGTTCCCGCGTTTCCCCTGCGATCCGCCATCTCGTCCTCGTCCGGACGACTGGCCGGCCTTGTCGTAGGCCTGGATGATCGACTGGACGAGTGGATGCCGGACCACATCACCCGGTTCGAAGCGCATCAAGCCGATCCCCCGGACGGAGCGCAGGATCCGGACAGCCTCGATGAGCCCGCTTTCGGTCTCCGTCGGCAGATCGATCTGGGTCACGTCACCCGTGATGACGGCCTTGGATCCGTCACCGAGCCGGGTCAGGAACATCTTCATCTGTTCCCCTGTCGTGTTCTGCGCCTCGTCGAGAATCACGAAGGAGTCGTTCAGCGTCCTGCCGCGCATGAACGCGAGCGGCGCCACTTCGATCGTCCCGCGTTCGATCAATCGCGCGGCCTTCTCCATGTCCATCATGTCGCGAAGCGCGTCATAGAGCGGCCGCATGTAGGGATCGACCTTTTCCGCCAGATCGCCCGGCAGGAAACCGAGCCGCTCCCCGGCCTCGACCGCGGGACGTGTCAGGATGATCCGCGACACCTCCTTGCGGTGAAGCGCGGCAACCGCCATCGCCATGGCGAGGTAGGTCTTGCCCGTACCCGCAGGTCCGACCGCGATCGCGACGTCGTGCTTCCGGATCAGGTCGACATAACGTCTCTGGGCGAGGTTCTTGGCCCGGATGACCCGGCGGGAACCCCGATTGAGGATGTTCTCGTACACGTCGCCCAGTCGGACTTCGGGCTCCTCGCGCAGCATCCGGATCACGTGGCGGACGTCCGCGCCGCGAACGCCCTTCCCGGACTCGAGAAGCTTGTAGAGCTCCTCGAGAACCCGACGGGCGAGGATGGCCTGGTCCGGTTCTCCTTCGATGCGGATCTCGTTTCCGCGGGCATGGATCTGCACATCGAGGCTGCGCTCGATGCGACGAAGCGTCTCTTCCGCGTCGCCGTAGAGAGCCACGGCCATCGCGTTGTCTTCGAATGTCAGGCTCTCGTAGGTCGCTTCTTGTTCTCGAGCCAGTAGAGCCGCTCCTCAGGGATGCGTCATTGCGTCATTGCGCCGGCGCGAGCAGGACCACCTCGCCTTCGCGCACCCGGTAATAATAGTCAGCGAGTCGCGACGGCGTCAACGAAGGACTCGCGAGAGCCGCCTCCGGGGCGATCTCCTCGAGCGAAGCCGGATAGGCGCCCGACTCGAAGAACCGGGTCTCGACGAGGCCTCGGACGAGTTCCGTTTCGAGTCGACGCCCGATCTGGTGCGCGAGTCGTTCGGGGATGGCCGAACCGGCTCGGGTCGATTCCAGTCGAGGCAGGATCGTCACCGCCAGGAATCCGAGGACGATGAACGGCAGGACGGTTCCCAGGGCCACCCGGACCATGGGAAACCACTCGATCTGCCGCGACGCGTTCCGCATTCTCCGGGGTGCCCGGACCTTCGTCACGGCCAGTTCGATGACCCCGGCCTGCCTGAGTTCGGCCAGTGCCCGCGTCGCCTCGAAGGTACCGAGGCGCGAGAGGTCGATCACGCGTCGGACACTGAGCCGTCCGTCGATCAGCTGGAGCACCCGCTCCGCGTGACCGAGTCGCGCATTCGAATCTCCCTTCGTGAGCGCACGAACGGCTTCGAGGTTTCCGATCCGACGGAAGACCGCATCTTCCGAAGGCACGATGTCGGCAAAGGTCTGCCACTCGTCGAGCATCCGCAGACCGTCCATCAGGATCTGCTCGGCCCCGAGCAGGTTCTCGGGCTTCGTGTCGTGAACGACCCGCTCGGCGGTGAATCGGAAATCACCGCTCTTGCGACGCATCACGTCGAACACCGTTTCCTTCGTGAGCCGGTGTTGGACCTCCTCGAGCGTTCCCGGTTCGATCAATCCGGTCGCGAGCAGCAGGTCGGTCAGGGGGCGAGCCGACCGTTCGCTCTCCCGCTGGAGATTCTCGAGTTGTTCCCGGGTGACATAGCCCGACCTCACCAGTTGCGGACCGAGCGGATCCCGCTGGAGACGATTCTTGGCCGGCCCGCCCCGAACCACACGTCCCTCGTCGAAGGCGAGGAAGATCGAGTCCTCGTCGTCGCCGACGACCAGCACACCCGTCTTCCTCTGCTGTCCGATCAGCTGGAAGACCTCGGCTATGCCGAAGTCCCGGAGATTTCCATGCAATGCGACCGACATCCGACCTCCTAGGCGTTCTTTCGTATGGCCAGGCTCGTGACGATGATGCCGGCATAGGCGACCACGGAGAGGACGCCCGGAATCGCGAATCCCAGAAGCGCGGCATCTCCCATCAGGAGGGGATCCGCGAAGACGCCCGCCGGCCAGGTCAGCCAGGCGAGGATCCAGCCGAAGAGCAGCAGGCCGAACATCGCGAAATCGGGTCGCCGGGCGATGAGTCCGGCCATGCCCGGCACGACGAGCGCGCCGACGGCGAGGATCCGACCGACCCGGACCTCACGCCGCGACAGCGCCTGGAGTCGCGCCATCCGAAGCGAGGGGTCCGTGGCATCCGGGTACTGGAAGAGGTGATGGCAATCATCACACAGCTCCTCGCTCCACACCGTTTCCTGGCAGCGGGTACAGATCCGATCGCCGCAACGAACGCAACGACTCGAATGATCGAAACGGTCCGCGAAGAGCAGGCAGAAGAGCGTGACGAGCGCGAACGCGCTCGCCGTCACGATCCAATGTTCGCCCAGGTGTCCCGGCGCGAAGGCTTCGGCCAGATCGAAATGCGGGTGTTCGGACATCGCCAGGACGCGGAAGCGGTCCTGGAGCAATCCGGACGGAAAGGGCAGATCCGCCACGAGATCGGCATCTCCCAGGCCGGAGAGTGCGGCAACCTCGTCGGCATCCATGCGTTGCGCGCGCAGGAGGGTCGACTCGGCTTCCTCCATGCGGAACGCGTGCGCATAGGCCTGGCTCAGATCGAAGAGCAGGATGGGCGAATCGATCTGGGCGGCTGCGCGCTCGTAGAGCCCGATGGCCGATCCGGTCTCCCCGCGTCGCATCGCGATGTTGGCAAGACCGGCGAGCACGTAGCCATCGCTCGGCGCCCGTTTCCGAAGCGCCTCCAGGCGGATTCGCGAGAGTTCCTCGAGTCCACGGCGGCGAGCGCGATAGGCGAGCGCGTGGGCAGCCGCCAGATCCTCATCGAAGACGGATTCGAGCAGTTCGACGTCAGCGCGCGATTCGGTGCCGCCCACCACGGCCATCACGCTTTTCGCGACGGGATCCTCGTCGACGATCGTCGTCACGATCGAGACGAGCTGCGCGAGGGGATGGAGACCGATCACGAGCAGGACCGCCGCCATGACGAGCACCTTGCGCTGGCCGGACTTTCCATAGGCGAAGGCCAGCGTGAAGAGTGCGAGGGCGAGCCCGATGACGCCCTCCCCCATCGAAAGAGGAACGAGGACCAACGCGGCCAGGGCGGCATGC
>DRKE01000286.1 GCA_011051925.1 Deltaproteobacteria bacterium | reverse complement strand
GTCGTCTCCCAACACGATCCCCTCACCGAGAATCCCGGCGTCGAAGATCTTCACGAGGTCGGCACGATCGTCCGTGTCATGCGGATCATCGACGCGCGACGCGAGGGCAAGCAGGCCCTGGTCGTCGGACTCGCGCGCGCGGCCATCTCCCGTACCGTCTCACTGGAACCGACGCTCCGCGTCCAGATCACGCCCCTCGACGAGCCGGTCGAGGAAACGGCCCAGCTCGAAGCGGCCTGGCGGCGTGTCGTCATGCTCGCCCAGCGGATCGTCGAACTCCGGGAGGACATGCCCGACGAGTGGAAGGCCTTCATCCAGGGTATTCCCTCGCCCGGGATCCTGGCGGATCTGATCGCCTCGAACATCGCCCTCACACATCAACAGAAGGTCGAACTCCTCGCGGAGGCCAACCCCGAGGCGCGACTCGCGCTCGTCGAGGGCCATCTCGAAAAAGAAGTCACGATTGCCGAAACCCAACGCAGTCTGGCCGACGAGGCGGGCGGCGAGACCGACCCGAAGCGACGCGAACGCATGCTGCGCCAACGCATGCGCGAGATCCAGAAGGAGATCGGTGAAGCCGACGCGGGTTCGCGCGAGGTCGACGAGTTGCGCGAGAAACTCGACGCGCTCACCCTGCCGGAGGAGGCCGAGACCCTCGCCGACCGGGAACTCCGGCGTCTCTCATCGCTGCCCCAGCATGCGCCCGATCGACACCTGATCCGGACCTATCTCGACTGGCTTCTCGACCTGCCCTGGAATACCGAGACGGAAGACCATCTCGACCTCTCCGAAGCGCGAAAGATCCTGGACGCCGATCATCATGGCCTCAGTCAGGTGAAGGATCGGATCCTCGAGTTCCTGGCCGTCCGGAAGCTGGCGCCCGATTCCCCTGCGCCGATCCTCTGCTTCGTCGGCCCGCCCGGCGTCGGCAAGACCTCCCTCGGCCGGTCGATCGCGCGCTGCATGGGACGCAAGTTCACCCGCGCCTCCCTGGGTGGCGTACGCGACGAGGCCGAGATCCGCGGTCATCGACGGACCTATGTCGGTTCGATGCCCGGCCGGATCCTCCAGAGCATCAAACGCGCGGGTTCCCGGAATCCCGTCTTCCTGCTCGACGAGATCGACAAGGTCGGCTCCGACTATCGCGGGGATCCGTCTTCCGCCCTGCTCGAAGTGCTCGATCCCGAACAGAACCAGAACTTCTCGGATCACTACATCGAGGCGCCCTTCGATCTCTCCCGGGTGCTCTTCATCGCGACCGCGAACACCTTGTCCACGATTCCGCCGGCCCTTCTTGACCGCATGGAGGTGATCGAGCTTTCGGGCTACACGGAACGGGAGAAACTCGTCATCGCGAAGGAGTTCCTGGTCCCACGACAACTCGAAGCCCATGGTCTCAGCGACGAGCAGGTCCAGGTCCAGGAAGCCGCCCTCGAGAAGGTCGTCGTCGAGTACACCCGGGAGGCCGGCGTCCGGAACCTGGAACGCAACATCGCGACCCTGATGCGGAAATGCGCGCGCCGGATCTCGGAGGATCGCAGCGCGAAGATCGAGATCGACCCCGACTTCGTTTCCGAGGCGCTGGGCGCCCCGCCGCACCTTCCCGAGGTCGCCGAGGCGGAAAGCATTCCCGGGGTCGCGGTCGGACTCGCCGTCACGGCCCATGGCGGGGACATCCTCTTCATCGAAGCCGCGAACAATCCCGGTGGCAAGGGCATCCGCCTTCGACTCACGGGACAGCTTGGCGATGTCATGCGTGAATCCGCGGAAGCCGCCCTCTCCTGGGTCCGGGCCCATGCCCGGGAACTCGGCCTCGCCGAAGAAGCCCTGGCGCCGGGGGAGATCCATCTCCACGTTCCGGCGGGTGCCGTCCCCAAGGACGGTCCTTCGGCGGGCGTCGCCATGGTGACGGCCCTGGTTTCGCTGCTCTCGGGTCGGAGCGCCCGATCCAACGTCGCGATGACCGGCGAGATCTCCTTGCGCGGCCGCGTCCTGCCGGTCGGCGGGATCAAGGGCAAGTTGCTCGCGGCCAGCCGCGCTGGCATCGATACCGTCGTGATCCCGAAGCGGAACGAGAAGGATCTCGAGGACGTTCCCGAGGAGGTCCGCGAGGTATTGGACATCCATCTCGTGGACACGATCGAGGAGGCACTCGCGCTGACGATCGGCGCCGGGTCGCGCAAGACGGCTCCCGCAGCAGCCTGACCGGCTGACGCGGTCCCCCACGAGCAACGGCAGTGGGCTCATCCGCAGGCTGCTAGGATCCCCGGCTTGAAGATCGCGCTCGTACATGACTGGCTGACGGGAATGCGCGGCGGCGAGCGCGTTCTGCACCACCTCGCCCGGCGCTTCCCCGAAGCCGACCTCTACACGCTCTTCCATGTGCCCGGCAGCGTTTCACCGGAGATCGAGCGTCTGCGGATCCGGACGAGCCTCCTCGATCGGCTGCCCGGGACCGCCCGCCACTATCGGAAATGGCTTCCCCTCCTGCCCTGGGCAATCCGCCGCTTCGACCTCTCCGGCCATGACCTCGTGCTCTCGACCAGCCATGCCGTGGCGAAGAGCATCCGGGTTCCCGAAGGCGGCGTTCATGTCGACTATTGCTTCACGCCGATGCGATACATCTGGGACCATGTCGATGCCTACGTCGGGCGTGGACCGCGCCGCTGGCTCGCCACACCCCTGATCGGTGCCCTGCGGCGCTTCGACGTGCGAACGAGCGGCCCGTCCTCCGTCACCCGATTCATCGCGATTTCGCGCGAGGTGGCACGGCGCATCCAGCACCACTACGGACGCCAGGCCGCCGTCGTCCCGCCCCCGGTCGACCTGTCCTGGATCCGACCTGCCGAGGGGCCAGCCGAGGAGTTCTATCTCCTCGTCGGTGGCTTCGTCCCCTACAAACGGGAGGCCCTCGTGATCGAGACCTTTCGCCGGCTCGACCGCCGCCTCGTCGTGGTGGGAGCGGGTCCCGGTCGGGAAGCCCTCATGCGGGACGCGCCCGCCAATGTCGAGTTCACCGGCCGCGTCCCGGATGCGGTGCTGGCCGATCTCTATCGTCGTTGCCGGGCGTTGATCCATCCCCAACACGAGGATTTCGGCCTCGTCGCCGTCGAAGCGCAGGCCGCCGGGCGACCGGTCATCGCCTTCGGTGCGGGTGGCGTCCTCGACTCCGTCCTGCCCCTTCCCGGCACGGCCCGACCGGATTCGAGGGGGTCCGACGGTGACCGGATCGAGTCGGCGGCCCCCACCGGCGTCTTCTTCCACGAAGCGACGACCGATGGCCTGGCCGTCGCCATCGAGGCGTTCGAGAAAGCCGAAGCCGTTTTCGATCCGGCCCGGATCCGCCGCCATGCGGAAACCTTCTCGCCCGCCCGATTCGATCGCGATCTCGATCGGGAGATCCGGATCGCGCTGGAGCAGCGATCGTGATGCGACCGGAAAAGCCCGAAGCCAAGATCCCCATGCTCGACCTTCGAGCCCACCATCATGAACTGGAGGAGGAGCTGCTCGAGGGCTTCGCCGCCGTTCTGGCCACGGGCCGTTTCGTGCTCGGCGACGCCGTCGAAACCTTCGAGACCGAACTCGCCCGGCTTTGCGGAGCGGAGCATGCCATCGGTTGCAACTCTGGCACCGATGCCCTCTGGCTCGCATTGCGAGGCCTGGGAATCGGCTCCGGGGATGCCGTGCTGTGCCCCGCCTATTCCTTCTTCGCCACGGCCGCTGCGATCGTCCGGACCGGCGCCCGCCCCGTCTTCGCCGACATCCGGCCCGACAGCCTGAACCTCGATCCCGAAGACGCTCTGCGGATCGCCCGGGAGACGCCGGACCTGCGCGCGGTGATCACCGTCGACCTCTTCGGCCGGATCTGTGAACCCGGTCCTCTGGAAGCCCACTGCCGCGAGCGGGGGATTCCGATCATCCAGGATGCGGCGCAATCGATCGGCGCCCTCGACGGGCGGGGACGCCCTGTCGGCTCCGCCTCGCGGGTCGCCTGTTTCAGCTTCTACCCGACCAAGAATCTCGGCGCCCTCGGTGATGCTGGTGGCCTGGTGACGTCCGATACCGAGTTGGCGCGCCGCCTCTCGAGCCTGCGCATGCACGGGGAGACCCGGCCCGGCCTCCATGACGAGATCGGAATCAACTCCAGACTGGATGCGCTCCAGGCCGTTGCGCTCAGCATCAAGCTGAGACG
>DRKE01000285.1 GCA_011051925.1 Deltaproteobacteria bacterium | reverse complement strand
GAGTGGCCGAAGGAGCGGAGTTGGCGCGCCGGATCGTCGATCGAAGCGATGGCGTGATCGCCAACTACAGTACCGGCGTGCTCGAGAAGCTGGGATTGGGTTTCGAGGTCCTGTCCCGCCGCAATCCCCGACTCGTGATGCTGGAATCGAGCGGGTACGGGGGCAGCGGCCCCTTCGCCCGCTACGTGACCTGGGGGCCGAACATCGAAGCGCTCTCCGGTCTCGCGAGCCTGTCTGGACGACCGGAGCGCGACTGCACGATCTCGCATTTCGCGTATCCCGACCCCCTGAGCGCGCTGCATGGTCTCTTCGTCCTGATGGCGGCCCTGCTGCATCGGGATCGCAGCCGCACGAAGGAGGGTCAGCGGATCCTTCTCTCCCAGTTCGAAACGATGGTGGCGGCGATCGGGCCCTTGATGCTCGAGTACGCGGCGACGGATCGCGAACCGCCCCGGATCGGGAATCGGGAACCGGGCCGGGCGCCCTGGGGTTGTTTTCCATGCCGGGGCGAGGATCGCTGGTGTGTTCTCGCGATCGAGAGCGACGACGACTGGAATCGATTCCGTCGCGTGATGGGATCGCCGGAATGGGCTTCCGATCCGCGATTCGCGACGATGGCGTCCCGTCTGGAACACGTTGACGAACTCGAATCGGCGATCGCTCGCTGGACGGCCGGCCGATCCGACTACGAGGTGATGGAATCCTGCCAGCGGGCGGGGGTCGCGGCGGGAGTCGTCCAGAACGCACAGGATCTGCTATGCCATGATCCCCAGCTCGCTTCCCGCGGTTTCTTCGAGGAGATCCCGCATTTCAGGAAGGGGCGGGTCATCGCTTCGGGCATCCCGCTCGGCTTGACCGGAACGCCGGGCCGGACGACGCATGCGGGCTCCGCGGTCGGTCAGGACAACGAAGCCGTACTTCGGGAGATCCTCGGACTCAGCGAAGCCGAGCTGGCCCGTTTCGTCGAGATGGGTGCGGTCGAGATGGGTGCAGTCTAGAAAACGAGGGGGGATTGCCGGAACGGGCCGGCTGATCCGGATCATCAGAGGGTCCATCCGCGTGGATCGAAAGAGGCATGACGCAAGACCCTTGAATGGAGAGGAAAGGGGAAGAGGAAGATGGACTCATTCGAAGACAGGATCGCGGTGATCACCGGGGGTGGAACGGGAATGGGGCGCGAACTCGCCCGTCAACTGGCCGCATCCGGCTGTCATGTCGCGATGTGCGACGTATCCGAAGAGAACATGATGCAGACGAAGGCGCTTTGCGAAGCCGAATCCGGCGAGCGGGGCGGGTCGCTCCGGATCTCGACTCATGTGGCTGACGTGTCGGACGAGAGTCAGGTCCTCGCGTTCCGCGATGCGGTCATGCGGGAACACGAGACCGATTGCGTTCATCTCGTGTTCAACAACGCGGGGATCGGAGGTGCCGGAAGCCTGATTCTCGACGACCGCGAAGCCTGGGAGAAGACATTCGACGTCTGCTGGTACGGGGTCTACTACGGAACGAGGGCCTTCCTGCCTCTGCTCATGGCCGCGGAGGAAGGACATCTCGTCAACACGAGCAGCGTCAACGGATTCTGGGCGAGCGTCGGACCCGATACGGCACATACGGCCTACAGTGCGGCAAAATTCGCCGTGAAGGGCTTCACGGAAGCGTTGATCAACGACTTCAAACTGAACGCCCCGCATCTCTCGGTCTCCCTCGTGATGCCCGGGCACATCGGGACCTCGATCGTGATCAATTCAGGCCGGGTTCTCGGTTCGGATCCCAAGGAGATGTCGGATGCGGATCTCGAAGAAGCGCGGGAGCTCATGACGCGACGGGGAATCGACCTCGGCAGTGCGACCAACGAACAGATCCGGCAGGCTCTCGTGATGATGGGGGAGTCCTTCCGGGACGATGCTCCCATGACAGCGGCCGAAGCGGCGACGATCATTCTTGATGGAGTTCGTGAGAATCGGTGGCGCATCCTCGTCGGGGAAGACGCGAAGGCCCTCGATCGTCTGGTGCGCGAGGACCCGGAGGGTGCCTACACGCGGGAGTTCATGGAACGGCTCACGGCGGAGACCGATTGGAAACTCGGAAACCTGGGCGTCTGATCAGGTCTCTTCCGGGTCTGGTTCGAGATTCTGCAGGTCCGAGTTCTCGATGATCTGGGAGGAGATCCGGCTCGGGCTGTAGTCGCTCCGGGCGTCGAGGTCGCCCACGAGATCCCCCCGTATCCGGATCGAGAGGCGAGCGAGTTCGTGGGAGATCCGGTCGGCTTCCGCGGGAGCGAAGTTGCGATCTCGTGCCGCATCCTGGAATGCCCGGAGGAAGCACTCGTATTGTTCCAGGACCTCGGGCCCGGCCACGAGGGAGAGCCGATGGCTCAGGAAGTGCATGCGCAACAGGTCCTCGCGATCCGAATGCCCGGCGATCAGGATGTCCTCGATCTTCTCGAAGAGTTCGAAGTAGACCCGCGTCTTCAGTTCGAGGAACTTGACGTTCTCTTCTTTGCGAAGCTCCACTTCGGTCTGCTTGTTCAGGAGCAGGGCGGTGATGAGGATCGTGATGATGCTGCCGAGAATGATGAGGATGACTTCGTGGGTGAACGGGAGCGCATCCGTCACGCCATAGGCGTAGCGCAGGAAGAAGTAGCCTCCGACGACGAGCGTGATGTTGAGGAGGATGTAGACCAGGTTTTCGCGCCGGATCGATTGGAGGTAGTTCAACTGCCGGCTCCCGGTTCGAGAAGGAAATCCGCATCCGATGAGATGGCCTCCAGGGTAAGACAGGCCCTTCGATCTTTCGATAACCTCTGGCATGGAGTCGAACCCCCCGCCCCTCGTCATCGTGGTGCTGGTCGTCGGGATCT